>DAIDUA010000048.1 GCA_027456965.1 Alphaproteobacteria bacterium
CGCACGGTCGAGCAACGCCTGGCATTCGGTCGCGCTCAGGGCGACCGTTCGCGCGGTGGGGTGGCCGTGATCGGTGGCGGTCGCACCGTGCTTGCGGAAGAAGGCGCGCCGGTTGGCCAACGCCTTCAGGTAGCCCTTCCAGGTGGCGGTGTTCTCCTTCGTCAGTTCGGCCAAATGCGCGACGTTCCTGGCGAACTCCTCATTGTCGGGATCGGCCACGCCGTCGGGACGGAATGTGGTGACCACCCGCCCACCCCAATCCGACTTAATCTTGGCGTGATGCGTGAGCGGATCGGTGGCGCCTTCGGTGGTCGCCAGGGCCTCGATGTTGAAACGCTTGAACAGCGCGCGCGGACGGAACTCCGGCTTGGCCAGCGCCGCGCCGATCGTGTCGTAATAGTGATCGGCCGTCGCCGCTTCCAAGCACACCTCCAGACCGAAGACCGTGGCGAAGGCATGATCGAGCCAGGTCCGCGAGGGCGTGCCGCGGAACAGGTGGTAATTCGCGGCAAACAGCTTCCATATGGCGCGCCTGTCGGTTGCCACCGGTTTCCCGGCAGTGGGAGCGATCCCAAGACGGTCAAAGCCAATGCCCTGGCTGTACAGCATGCGCAGCACATAATGATCCGGCCAGAGGAACAGGCTGGTGGCATCGTCGAAGGGTGCGTTCGTCGCGAACCAGGCGGGGTCGGTGTGGCCATGGGGGCTTATGATGGGTAGCTTCTCGACATGGGCGAAAAGTCCGCGCGCAATGCCGCGGGTGGCCTCGTCGGCCGGGAAAAAGCGGTCCGGGTGGAGGCGAAGTGCCGAAGTCATGACCAAATCCTCGAAAAAGATGATGTAACGTAACCAAGCCCCCGTACGAATGTCCATCTAAGAGGCTTGTGGAAAGCTCGTTTTGGACCCGGCGCGTGGCGGATAGCAATGAGACTTGCTATCGTCCGCGTCGATCGATCGCGGAGCCCGGTGTGATGGGAATCGAGCCTGCCAAGGTCATACGCCGCGCCTTGGGGCTTGCGCCCCGGGGGCCCCATTACCTCTTTCCTCGCCACCGCTTGTTCGTTCGTATCAGCCATTGGATCAACGCAGGCTGCCTAGCCTTCCTGTTGATGAGCGGCTTGCAGATTTTCAACGCGCATCCGGCGCTCTATTGGGGCCAAAGCTCGGATTTCGACCACCCCCTGCTGTCTATGACAGCACTGGACAACGGCAGCGAGCTGGTGGGCGTCACACAGGCCGGACCCTGGCATTTCAACACGACGGGCGTCCTGGGCGTCTCCAACGAGGACGGCAGTCCCATGGTGCGCGGCTTCCCTGACTGGGCGACGCTGCCGGGACCGCAATGGCTGGCCATGGGCCGGCTCTGGCACTTCGCTTTCGCCTGGCTGTTCGTCATCAACGGCCTGCTGTTCTGGGCCTATTCCATCACGCGGGGGCATGCGCGGCACGATCTGCTGCCGACCGGAACGGACATCGCCCATCTGCCGCGAGAGGTCATCGACCACATCAAGCTCAAATTCCCAAGAGGCGAAGACGCCAAGCGCTACAATGCCCTGCAGAAGCTCGCCTATTTCTCCGTCATCTTCGTGCTGGGGCCACTCATCGTCCTGACGGGCCTCACCATGTCGCCGACCATGGATAGCGCCTTTCCGGAGCTGTTGTGGATTTTCGGCGGACGACAGAGCGCGCGCACGATCCATTTCATCTGCGCTTTTTCGTTTCTCGGGTTCTTCATCATCCACATCGCGATGGTCGTGCTGTCGGGCACCTGGAACAATCTGCGTTCGATGATCACCGGCCGCTATGTGATCGAGGGCAACAAAGATGGCTGACAACCGACGCCGTTTCCTGGCGCGCGCCGGCGCGAGTGCGGCGACCCTTTTTCTGGGGGGCTGCACCAGCCTGTCCGAACAGCCTTGGGTCGTGAACCTGCTGTCCGAAGTGGAGATCCTGACCCGTCACGCCCAGCGCCTGTTCGCAGGCGAGCACGCGCTGGCGCCGGAGTTCCCCAAGAAGGACATCGCATCGGTCTTCCGCGCCAACGGCACGCTCAATCCCGACACCCCCGACTACAACGCGCATGCCGCGAACGGATTCCGCGACTGGCGGATTAAGGTTGGCGGACTGGTGGAACACCCGCTGTCGATCTCCATGGCGGCGCTGCGCGCCATGCCCTCGCGCACCCAGATCACCCGCCATGATTGCGTGGAGGGCTGGAGCTGCATCGGGCAATGGACGGGGACGCCGCTCAGCCTGGTGCTGGCTGCCGCCAGACCGACCGCCGCCGCGCGCTACGTCATGTTCTTTTGCGCCGACAACATGGCCCAGGACGGCGATCCGCCGCAGTTCTATTACGAGAGCCTGGACCTGCTGGAAGCCACCCACCCCCAGACTCTTTTGGCCTACGAACTGAACGGACAGACGTTGCCGATCGAATACGGTGCCCCGGTCCGGCTGCGTGCCGAACGACAGCTAGGTTACAAAATGCCGAAGTACATTAAGCGCATAGAAGTCGTTGACGAATTCAAGACTATCAACGGCGGCCGCGGCGGCTACTGGGAAGACCAGGGCTACAACTGGTGGGGCGGAATCTGACCGGTTCCCGACGAAAGAAAAATGTCCCTACCCCTTGTCGGGACAGCCCCCAGGCACGATATCTGTATTTGCGTCGAAATGTTAACCTCTGATTCCTAGGATTGAGGCCGCCATCGAGCGGAGCTGAGTATGCAGCATCGTTCTTCTATTCTTGTGGTTGTTTTGCTGGGCGTGCTGGCCGCGGGGTGCACGACGACGAGCGACCCCGAGGCCTTGGCCCAGAACGATCCGTACGAGCCGACGAACCGCGCCATCTTCAAGATGAACACGGAAATCGACGACGCGGTGGCCAAGCCGGTCGCCAAATTCTACAACCACGCCGTTCCCGAGTTCGCCCGCGACGGCGTCCATAATTTCCTGGTCAACCTCGACAAGCCCGTGACGTTCGGAAACGACGTTCTCCAGGGCGATCCCGATCGCGCCGGCGAGACCATCGAACGCTTCACCGTGAACAGCACGCTGGGCGTCGGCGGCCTGATCGATGTGGCGAGCAAGATCGGCATCCCGGACCATTCCGCCGATTTCGGCCTGACGCTGGGGACCTGGGGCATCGGCGAAGGGCCTTATCTGGTCATGCCATTCATGGGACCCGACCCGCCGCGTGACCTGGCCGGCAATGTCGTCGACATCTTCATGGACCCGCTGACCTACATCAAGTTCCACGGCTCGGACACTTGGTACGCGGTACGCTCGGGCGTCGGCGTGCTGGATCTGCGCGCGCAGAACGTGGAGACGGTGGACCAGATCGAGCGGACGTCGATCGATTTCTACGCGACGACGCGCAGCCTCTACCGGCAATATCGCGACGCCGAGATTCATCACGGTCAGCCGGACATCCAGGACACGCCAGGCCTCTAATCGTCCTTGGCTCTATTCCGCCGCGTCCGGCGCAACGTCGCCGATCATGCGCGAATACCAGCGGTTCCAGCGGCGCTTGGTACGTAGCCGGTAACGGTCAAGATAGAGATAGATTACCGGCGTCGTGTAGAGCGTCAGCAGCTGGCTGACGAAAAGTCCGCCGACGATCGAAATACCCAGTGGCTGCCGCAACTCCCATCCGGTTCCGAACCCGATCGCCAGAGGCATCGCTCCCAGGATGGCGGCAAACGTCGTCATCATGATGGGGCGGAAGCGCATCTGACAGGCTTCGAAAATCGCGTCGCGGGGCTTCAGTCCACGTTCACGTTCCGCGACCAGCGCGAAGTCGATCATCATGATCGCGTTCTTTTTCACGATGCCGATCAAGAGCAGAATGCCGATGAAGGCCATGAGGCTGAATTCCACCTTGGTGATCAGCAGTGCAAGGAACGCCCCCACGCCCGCGGACGGCAGCGTCGACAGGATCGTTACGGGATGGACCAGACTCTCATAGAGAATGCCGAGCACGATATAAATGGTAGCGATCGAGGCCAGCAGGATCAGCGGCTCGTTGGCCAATGATTCCTGGAAAACCTTCGCATTTCCGGCGAACTCGCCATGAATCGAGATTGGAACGTGAATCTTGGCCATGGTGCTCTGGATGGCGGCCGTGGCCTGGCCCAGCGAAACACCCGGCGACAGATTGAAGGAGAAGGTCGTCGCCACGAAAGGGCCCTGGTGGGCGATGGAGAGCGGCATCGTGCCGGGGCCGAAGCTGCTGAACGCCGCCAGTGGCACCATCGTCTCCACCCGCGTGCTGACCGAGGCGCCGGTCGAGGCACCCCCTGCGCTGGTGACGAGCGCGTTGAGCCGCTGGTTGCGCACGGCGTTGCTGGCAATGTCGGCGGCGGTCGGCGCCGTGGATTTCGAAATCACCGTCGTGCCGGCCGCCACGCCCGTGGCCTGCGTGCCGGACACCGCGCCGCCCGAGGTGCTGACATAAATGTCCTTCAGCGTTTCGGGGCTCTGCCAGAACTGCGGCGCCACACCCATCACAACGTGATACTGGTTGAGGTCGTTGTAGATGGTGGAAACCTGCCGCTGTCCGAACGCGTCGTAGAGCGTATTGTCGATCTGCGTCGCATTGATGCCCAGCCTTGCGGCCGTCGCCCTGTCGATTGACAGCTTCACCTCCAGGCCGGCTTCCTGGCGGTCGGAATTGACGTCCTGCAGTTCGGGCACGTTCTCAAGCGCGGCCGTAATCTTCGGAACCCATTCGTCAACATCCGCGAGCGTGTCACCCAGAATCGAGTATTGATAGGTGGCCAGCACGCCTTGGCGCGCACTCGATCTGATGTCGCCAGGATCACGCAGAAAAATCCGCGCGCCGGCAATGTCGTCGAGCTTGCCGCGGAGCCGCTGGATGACCTCGTTCGTACTCATCCCGTCTCTCTGGCCCAGCGATTTGAGATGGATGAAGACGTTCGCGGAGTTCGTGCTGCCGCCGCGCGGCCCGCCGCCCCCGCCGCCGGTGAAGCCGACGACGCTTTCGACCGCCGGATCCTTGGCGATGATCTTGACGAAGCTCTCGAACTTCTGCTGCATCAACTGGAAGGAAATGCTCTGGTCGCCGCGAATGCCGCCCATGATTTCGCCGGTGTCCTGGCTCGGAAGAAATCCCTTCGGAACGTAAATGAAGAGAACGAAGTTCAGGACGATCGTGACGGCGAGGATGAAAAGGATGGTTTTCGGATTGAAAAGCGCCCAGTTTAAGGATTTGGCATAGGCCCGCTTGCCCCATTCGTACGCCCTTTCCGACTGGCGCAGGAGCCAGCCTTGCTCGCGGGTCCTCGTATGCAGGTCCAGATGGCCGCAGAGCATCGCGGTGGTCGTCAGCGATACGATGAGCGAAATGGCGATCGCCGCCGCAAGGGTCACGCCAAATTCCTTGAAGAACATGCCGACGATGCCGCCCGTCAGCAGGATGGGCAGGAAAACCGCGATCAGCGAAACGCTCATTGCCAGCACGGTAAAGCCCACTTCCCGCGTTCCCTGCAGCGCGGCCTGGAAGCGCGGCATGCCCTGCTCGATGTGGCGCGTGACGTTCTCCAGCACGACGATGGCGTCGTCGACCACGAAGCCGGTGGAGACCGTCAGGGCCATGAGCGACAGGTTGTCGAGCGTGTAGTTGCACAGGTACATCACGGCAAAAGTGCCGATAATCGAGAGCGGAACCGCGATACTGGGAATGACGGAGGCACGCGCGTTTCGTAGGAACAGATAGACGACGAACATGACCAGAGCGACGGAGATCAACATAGTCACCTCGACGTCGTGCAGCGAGGCGCGGATCGAATTGGTCCGGTCGTTGGCGACGATCAGGTGGATCGAAGGCGGCAGGGCGGCTTGTAGCTGCGGCAGTGCGGCCTTCACATTCTCAACGGTCTGGATGATGTTGGCGCCGGGCTGGCGGAACAATATGACGAGGATGGCGGGCTTGCCGTTGGCCATGCCGAGATTGTGCACATCCTCGACGCCGTCATAGACATGCGCGATGTCGGAAAGCCTCACCGGCGCGTTGTTGCGATAGGCCACGATCAGATTCTTATAGTCGGCCGCCTTGCTGGCCTGATCGTTCACATAGATCTGGAACCGGCGCGCGCCCTGCTCCAGTGCGCCCTTCGGAGCGTTGGCGTTGGCCGCCGAAAGCGCCGCGCGCACATCTTCCAGCCCGATGCCGTATTTGAACAGCGCGCGCGGATTGAGATCGACACGGACGGCCGGCAGCGAACTGCCGCCGATCTGTACCTGTCCGATACCGTCCACCTGGCTCAATTTCTGCTGCAGGATCGTGGAGGCGGAATCGTACATCTGCCCTGGCGAAAGCTGGTCCGACGTCAACGCCAGGATGAGGACCGGTTGGTCTGCCGGATTGATCTTGCGGTAGGTTGGATTGGAACGCATCGCGGTGGGCAGGTCCACTCGCGCCGCATTGATCGCCGCCTGCACGTCGCGCGCGGCGCCGTCGATGTCGCGGTCGAGGCTGAACTGCAGCACGATGGACGAGGAGCCCTGGGAACTCGTCGAGGTCATTTCGTCGACGTCGGCGATGCTGCCCAGATGACGCTCCAGCGGCGTCGTCACGCTGGTGGACATGGTCTCGGGACTGGCGCCTGGCATCTGCGCCATCACGAAGATCACCGGCAGATCGACATTGGGCAGCGGCGCCACGGGCAGAAGGAAGTATGCGGTAAGGCCCGCGAAGGCCAGCCCCATCGTCAGAAGCGTTGTGGCGACGGGTCGTTCGATGAAGGGTTGCGAAAAGTTCATGGCGCGACGGGGCTGGCGCCGCCCTCTGGCGACATATCGCGGCGAGCGCGGGAGCCGCGCACCAGCTTGTCGAAATAGATGTAGATGACGGGTGTCGTGAACAGCGTCAGCATCTGGCTGACGATCAGGCCGCCGACGATGGCGATGCCCAGCGGGTGGCGAAGCTCGGACCCCGTGCCGCTGCCCAGCATCAACGGCAGCGCGCCGAACATGGCCGCTACCGTCGTCATCATGATCGGGCGGAAGCGGAGCATCGCCGCCTGATAGATCGCGTCGCGCGGGCTCTTGCCTTCGTGGCGTTCGGCCTCGAGCGCAAAATCGATCTTCATGATCGCGTTCTTCTTGACGATGCCGATCAGCAGGATGATGCCGATGATCGACACGATGTTGAGATCGTGTCCGGTAATGATCAGGGCCAGCAGCGCACCGACGCCGGCGGAGGGCAGCGTCGACAAGATGGTCACCGGGTGGATGAAGCTCTCGTAGAGCACGCCCAGGACAATGTAGACCGTCGCGACCGCCGCCAGGATCAACAGGAGTTCGTTGCCGAGTGTCGACTGGAACGCCAGCGCCGCTCCCTGGAACGTCGTAGTGATGCTCGCCGGCAGCTGTGCGCCGAGCTCCGCCCTTCGTACCGCGTCCACCGCAGCGCCGAGCGAATAACCCGAGGCCACGTCGAACGAAATCATCGCCGCAGGGAACTGGCTGAGATGGTCGTTTTCAAGCGGCACCGGTTTGACTTCGATGCGGGCGACGGCAGACAACGGCACCTGCCCGCCGCCGGCCGATGGCAAGTAGATGTTCGATAGCGAGGCGATGGAGTCCTGAATCTTCGGGTTCGCTTCCAGGATCACCCGATACTGGTTCGATTGGGTGTAGATCGTCGAGATGATGCGCTGGCCGAACGCGTCATAGAGTGCATTGTCGATCGTCGCGGCGGTGATACCGAAGCGCGCCGCGGTGTCGCGGTCGACCGTCACATAGGCCGCCAGACCGCGATCCATGAAATTGGTGGAGACGTTGGCGAGCTCCGGCGCCTTGGCCAGGCGCCGCATGAGCACCGGAACCCACTGGGTGAGAACGGCGGAACTGGCATCCTCGACCACGAATTGATATTGGGCACGGCTGACCGTCGCATCGATCGTCAGGTCCTGAACGGGCTGCAGATACAGCGCAATCCCCGGAACCTGGTTCGATGCGTTCTTGATCCGGCGCATGGTGTCGCGGATGTCGCCGCGTTCGTCCTTGGGCTTCAGATTGATCAGGAAGCGGCCGCTGTTCAGCGTCGTATTGCTGCCATCGATGCCGATGAAGGAGGAAAGGCTCTGGACGTCGGGATCCTTCAGGATTGCCGCGGCGAGCGCCTCCTGGCGCTTGGCCATCTCGGCGAAGGATACAGTCGGTCCCGCCTCGGTGAAGGCCTGGATCAGGCCGGTGTCCTGCAGGGGGAAGAAGCCCTTCGGAATTACGATGTAGAGCAGAACAGTGAAGACCAGCGTGCCGACGGCGACTGCAAGCGTCAGCGGCTGGTGGTCCAGGACCCATCTGAGCAGGCGGTCGTATTCGTGGACCATCCGCTGGTAATATTCTTCGGCCTTGCGTGCGACGACGCCCTGCTGTTTCGCTTCGGCACGGTGGCGCAGCAGTTTCGCGCACAGCAGAGGCACCAGCGTCAGCGAAACGACCGCTGAAATCAGGATGGTGACCGCCAGCGTCACCGCGAATTCGCGGAACAGGCGTCCGACAACTTCCTGCATGAACAGGAGCGGGATCAGGACCGCAATCAGCGACACGGTCAACGACACGATGGTGAAGCCGATCTCGCCGGCCCCCTTCATCGCCGCTTCGAACGGAGAATATCCCGCCTCGAGATAGCGGCTGATGTTTTCGATCATGACGATGGCGTCGTCGACCACGAAGCCCGCCGAGATGGTCAGCGCCATGAGCGAGAGGTTGTTGAGCGAATAGCCGAGCAAGTACATCGCCGCGAAAGTTCCGACGATCGACAGCGGAACCGACATGCTGGGAATGAAGGTCGCAGACAAGTTGCGCAGGAAGAGGAAAATCACAAGGATGACGAGCACCACCGCCAGCGCCAGTTCGAACTGCACGTCGGCCACCGAGGCGCGGATCGTGTTGGTGCGGTCCGTCAGCACGTCGATGGAGACGGAGGCCGGCAGTGAGGCCTTGAGGTCCGGAAGAATTTCCTTGACGGAGTCGACGACGCTGATGACGTTGGCGCCCGGCTGGCGCTGCACATTGAGCAGAATGGCCGGTGTCGTATTCATCCAGCTTCCGAGCTGCACGTTCTCCGCGCTCTGCACCACGCTGGCGACATCGGAAAGGTAGACCGGCGCGCCGTTCTTGTAGGCGACGACGATGTTCTTGTAGCCCTCGGCGGTCTTGATCTGATCGTTGGCGTCGATTGTGTAGGACCGCGAAGCGCCGTCGAAGCTGCCCTTCGGCGCATTGGAATTGGCGTTGGCGATCGTCGTCCTGAGATCGTCGACATTGAGGCCGTAGGCCGCGAGCGCCTGGACGTTGGCGCGCACGCGCACGGCCGGACGCTGGCCGCCGTTGATGCTGACCAGACCGACGCCGGCAAGCTGCGATATCTTCTGCGCGATGCGCGTGTTGGCGATGTCCTCCACCTGCGTGATCGGCAGCGTTTTAGAGGTGATCGCTAGCGTCAGGATCGGCGCATCCGCGGGATTGACCTTGGCGTAGATAGGCGGCGCCGGAAGGCTCTGGGGCAGGAGATTGCCGCCGGCGTTGATCGCCGCCTGCACTTCCTGCTCGGCGACGTCGAGGCTGAGGCTGAGATCGAACTGCAGCGTGATGACGGAGGCACCGCCGGAACTGATGGACGACATCTGCTTGAGGCCGGGCATCTGGCCGAACTGGCGCTCCAGCGGAGCGGTGACCGAGGTGGTCATCACGTCTGGGCTGGCGCCCGGCAGGAAGGTCTGCACCTGGATGGTCGGATAATCGACTTCCGGCAGAGCCGAGAGTGGCAGATATTTGTATCCCGCTATACCCAACAGCATGATCGCGATCATCAACAATGACGTCGCGACCGGACGCTGAATGAAAGGCGCAGAAGGATTCATCACGATTCGCCTTTAAGGCAGCCGGTCCGCAAACATCAGTGCGGTCGTCCGCCGCCCATGCGACCACCGAATCCGCCGCCCGGTTGGTCCTTGCGCTTCATAAGTTCATCGCGGTGGGACTGCAGCCACGCCCTGCGCGCTTCGGGGGCCATGCTGTGGAGCTGTTCGCGCTCCGCAGGCGTCAGCTTGCGGAACAGCACCCGGCGCTCTTCCTGCGGATTGGGCGCGATCGCGACGGCATTTTGCGCCGGCGCGACCTTTGCAACCTGCTGCCCACTCGGGATCGTCACTTCCGCGCCGTCGCGCAACCGATCGCCGCCATCGGTAACCACCGTTTCGCCGACGTTGATGCCTTTGGCGATGGCCACGTTGTCTCCCTGCTGGGGGCCGAGCGTGACGGTGCGCATCTCAATCGTATGATCAGGCTTGACCACGAAAACATAGGCGCCATCCGACCCGCGCTGGATTGCGGCAGCCGGCACGATGGTTTGTCCGTGCAGGGTCCTGACCAGAAGGCGAATGTTGACGAACTGGTTGGGAAACAGCGCCCCGTCCTTGTTGTCGAAAAGGGCGCGCATGTTCACGGTGCCCGTCGTCGTATCGATCTGGCTGTCTACCGCGGAAAGCCTGCCGGTGGCGATCTTCGCCGTCTGGTTGCGGTCATAGGCGGTCACCGCGAGGTCAGCGCCTGAATTCATGCGCGACACGATGGCATCGACGTTGTCCTCAGGCACCGCGAAAATCACCGACATCGGCTCAAGCTGGGTAACGACAACGATGCCGGTGGCTTGCCCGGCGCTGACGAAATTGCCGACATCGACCTGGCGCAAACCGGCCCGCCCCGCCACTGGCGAGGTGATGCGCGTATAGCCGAGATTGATCGATGCGGTCTCGACATTGGCCCGGTCGGCAAGGACTACGCCCTCGTCCTGCTTGACGAGAGCTCCCTGGGTATCAAGCGTTTGCTGCGATGTCGCCTTGGTCGCATAGAGCGCCTGATAGCGTTTCAGATCGAGCTGTGCATTGGCGAGCAATGCCGTGTCCCGCGCGAGCTGGCCCTTTGCCTGATCGAGTGCGGCGATATAGGGACGCGGATCGATTTCCGCCAGCAGGGCGCCGGCTTTGACGATCTGGCCTTCCCGATAGTCGATGCGCAGCAGCTGGCCGCTCACTTGCGGCCTGACGGTGACGGTTGCCAGAGGCGTGACCGTGCCGAGCGCATCGATCGTGATATCGATATCGCCTTTCTGCGCCACGGCGACGCCCACGGGCTGGGGCCCGCCCATGCCGAGCGCTTGCTGATTACCGGCATTTTGTCCCGGCAGGATCGCCAGCACGAAAATCAGGAGCAGGATGATCCCGACGGCGACCCAGAGCGTTTTTTCCCCCCCGGGCTGATGTTTTGACGACCAGCGCCTGACGCCGCCGACATAGCCTCCCGCCTTTTCCAGATAGGATTCAAACCGGTCGCCGGTGCTCGCGAAGCGCCGCCGCGATTCTTCAAAATTGCGCCGGGCCTGTTCGGATGCAGATTGGAACCTGCTGGCATCGTCGCTCTGGCTGTTCATACGAAATTCCGATGTTGGCTCGCGACCTCGCAGAACGGCTGCGCCCGGCCCCGCAAGCGCGGCAAAGGCCGCAATCCGGGATGATAGCTATAGTTGGATAGCAAAACAGCTTTTGAGAAATATGTCCGAATTGTC
>DAIDUA010000049.1 GCA_027456965.1 Alphaproteobacteria bacterium
GTCTTCTCGTTGAACTGGACATCATCAACGGCGACCCCGCCCATGATGACGGCCCCCATGGCCCCGTTACCAATCGGAAGACCGAAATGCTCCCAATCGGCAGCCGGCTTGTCGTACCACAAGGTCAATGCGGGCGATCGCTCTTGCGCCTGCGCCCACGATGCCGCAAACAGCGCCAGAACGGCAAACGCAGCTGCGAAGAAAATCCTCTTCGTTATCTTGGCCACCGAATTCCCCGCCCGCATAGTGTCTCCCGGAAAGTTTATGCAGCACACACCATTTTATATGATTTATTTGTGCCATACTGCAAAAAGCCACAAGGGGAGGTCGGGTGATGTTGTCTGGACCGCGTAGTGCGATGTTGATGGCGGCCCGCCGCCTATCGTTTCGAACCACCACCCTCTGCTTCTTCGCGTTCCTGTTGGCTTTGGCTTGGAGCCCGCACGCTTCTGCCACCGATTACGTCTGGCGAAACGTCAAGGTCGGCGGAGGTGGCTTCGTTCCGGATATCGTCTTCAGCCCTGTCGAGCGTGGCCTCGCCTATCTGCGCACCGATATGGGGGGGGTATATCGCTGGGATGCCGCGGCAAATAGGTGGATCCCATTGCTGGACGCCAACTCAAACCCCAATTATCGCGGCGTTGAAAGCATCGTGCCCGATCCCGTAGACCCCAATGTACTCTACGCCGCAGTCGGTACTTATCACCGAGAACCGGCCGCGATCATGCGTTCGGCCAACCGCGGTAAGACATGGACGATCGTCCCGGTATCGTTCCGCATGGGCGGCAACGAGGACGGTCGCGGCCTTGGCGAGCGGCTGGCGATCGATCCGAATGATACGTCGATTCTTTATTTTGGCTCGCGTTTCGATGGCCTCCAGCGCAGCACCGACCGCGGCACGACGTGGTCCAAGGTCGTATCGTTTCCGAAAGGCGGTCTTGGCTTGCCGGAAGGGCGGAAAGGAACCGATGCCGGCGTCAGTTTCGTGATCTTCGATCCCACGGACGGCGCGAACGGAACTCCGTCCCAGACGATTTTCGTCGGTGTCGCCGATCCCGGCGAACACCACCTCTTCCGCAGCAGTGATGGCGGTCATACATGGACGACCATAACGGGCGAGCCGCGCCCCGATCTCTTTCCGGTCAAGGCACAGCTCGCCAGCACTGGCATTCTTTATATCGCTTACAGCAACGGCATGGGACCAAGCGGCATCACCGACGGCGCGGTTTACAAGCTCGATACCCACGCCGGCGTCTGGACCGATATCACACCCGACAAGAGTGCCCCAAAGCCTACCGGTGGTTACATGGGGATCAGTGTGGACAGGCAAAATCCTGATACGCTGGTGGTTGCGACGATCGACCGCGCCGGCGACGGCGACACGATCTGGCGATCGACCGACGGCGGCAAACGCTGGACAGACCTTCGTCCGTTGAGCAAGCGCGACGTGTCCACTGTTCCTTTCCTCCTGTGGGGCGAGAAGGAAGCCAATTTTGGCTGGTGGATGTCAGCACTCGCAATCGACCCTTTCGATTCAAATCATGCCGCCTATGCAACCGGCGCCACTGTCTATGCCACGACCAACCTATCAGATGCGGATCACGGTAAGACGCTAACATGGCGTCCGTGGGTCTCCGGCGTCGAACAGACGGCAGTCATCACGCTGGCAAGCCCACCCAAGGGTCCACACCTCTTAAGCGGCTTCGGCGACATCGGCGGCTTCGCGCATTTCGACTTCGACCGTTCTCCACCAATGTTCATGCATCCGATCTTCATCAACACTAACACCATCGACTATGCCGGCATGGCGCCCAATATCATCGTTCGAAGCGGAACGCATCAGGCGCATGCGAAGGAACACACTGCAACTCTCGCCTTCTCGGCAGATTACGGAAAAACTTGGAGTCCGCTCTACGCGCCCATGCCGGCTGGTTATATCGAGCCAAAGGAGATTCCCTACAATTACAGCGATCCGTATACCGATGCTGCCATTGTCACTTCGGCGGACGGAAAAACTTTCATCGTCATGACACAGCCGACACCCGTTCTGACCCGCGATCGCGGAAAGACCTGGATCGCCGTCGAGGGACTTCCGACCGACGGTCGGCCGGTCCCGGACCGGGTCAATCCGAAGCGCTTCTATGCGGTCGATTTCAACAAGGGCGTTATCTATTACAGCAACGACGGCGGCACTAGCTTTATGCCTTTGCCGACAGTCGGTTTGCCGTCGGACATCCGTGACGACAAGCCGAAATGGCGCGAAATTGCTTGGCCGCTTGCGGCAACCCCGGGCGAAGCGGACGATCTGTGGTATCTGTCGCAAGGCAAGCTCTACCACTCGACCAATGGCGGAAGATTGTTTTCGGAGGTTCCGAGTAAATTGAACGTGAACGCCCTCGCCTTCGGCAAGGCGCCGCCGGGCAGAACTTATCCGGCACTCTATGCTATCGGATACATGGGCGACCTGAGCGCAATCTGGCGGTCCGACGACCGCGGCGGAACCTGGGTTCGCGTGAACGACGCGCAGCATGAATATGGACGGGCGTTCCGCTGCATCGCCGGCGATCCAAGGATATTCGGACGCGTGTATGTCGGGACTGACGGTCGCGGCATTGTCTACGGCCAGCCGAGAAAATAGCGAACGTTCGATTCTGACGGGTTCGAGGCAATATTCGACTTCGACGCTCCCTGCCGCTCAGGCGCGGTGCGCTATCGCGGCCGACTTCGCCAGATCGAAGCGGAGTTCCTTGCGTGCGTAGTCGATCGATACATAGGAAAACTGCCGCAGCCAGTTCATTCCGATGAGCAATGACGGCGTCCGAGCGAGTCCCCAAAGATCGAATATCTGCAGATTGGCAATCGCGACCTCGCACTGTTCAAACGTCAATGCGTTCAGCCGAAGCTGTCGGATGGTTGTCAGCCGCCCACTGATGATTCCGCCAGTGACACCGGTCAATGGCAAGGTGTTCTTCGTCACATGGGATGAATCTCGCTGGACCAACGCATCATAGAGCGGCGAATTTCCTACCGACACCTCGGCGCCGGTGTCGACAAAGGCGGTCGCGCGAACCCCATCGACGAGGCAATTGAACGCCCGCAAATGCCCGAGATGACCGGACACGGGCACCAGGGTTTCGTTCGGTGGCGCCCAATTCAGGAGCAATGCGTGTCGCGGCTCGCTGACCACCAACGCTTGATTCTTGAAATCGAGTGTCACCCGATAACCGTCGATGGCGTCAAGACCGAGGTATCCGTCGACCAGTAACTGCGAACGCGGCAGGAGTGGCACTCTCAGGTTTTCGCACGTGACCGGACCGAAGGTTATGTCGCCAAGTTGAACTGTTTCAGCTGATACGGTGCGTACAACGCCCTCCACCATCACCGGTCCGCCGCGCGATAGCCCCAGAGCGGTAGCGACGTCTTCGGTAACCACAGTCCTGTCAGCGCCTGTATCGACGACAAAACGGAAGGGCCACTTTCCATTGATCTGCACACTTATAGTGAGCGGTTTCTCGGTGACTGCACCAAAGACACCTTGCGCCGGGGACGGTGGCAACGGAACGCCCGGCGAAGCGGTCTGGGCTTTTGTCGCCGCAGACGTAAAAACAACCGATGATGCGCCATAACGTACAAATTGTCGGCGCGAGAGATATTCGAGTGGCAATGCGGCATGCATCGTAGACCCGACGATCCGACCGAGCAGCTTCTATCGAATGGGCGGCTTGTGTCAAAAATAAGTCAAGTTGCTCCGCGCCGCGGTATTGGAACGGCGAAATGGAATGCGACGTGCTCTTAACTGAAGGACCGGTCAGCGCATCAAGGCTTGATCGTGACCATGACGACGCTATGGCCCTGGACATTGGCCGTGAACGCGTCTCGACCAGATGCGATCGTCACGCAAACTGTCGTACGCACGCTGTCCCCTACCTCGTTTCAATTCGAGTTGGTTCGTCTCACTTCTCGATTCTGTATGCAACATAGGAATGGGGTTCGATCTTCACCGAGAAAACAGTTTGCGGCGGTTCCGGATAGATGTGGCGTCTCCCCGGATTGACTGCGACATTCGGCGGTCTCCGTGCCACCAACAGTTTGCCGGTCGCAAGATCGCGTACCTTCCTGTCCAGACCTGGAACAACGATGTTCACCTGCGACGCCGTCGGTCGATAGGATTCGATGACGAACGCGTTGTTGTCGTAGGCAAACATGCTGACCAGGGCTGGAGCGTCAATCCGGACCGGAAAATCGGCCAGGAGATAGTTCTTGATTTGCGTGATCACGCCTTGCGGCAAATTATAGAGATCAGATTCATTCTCGGGGATCGTCAGAAGATAGATGACCCCCTTGGAATAGCGATTCATCAAAAGGATCGGATCACCCTTGGCTCCCGAAATGCCGCGCACGATGCCCCAGGAATCATTGGTATAGAAGCGGATTTCCGGAAACAGGATCGCCGGATTGTCTTGCTTTGGGTCGTTCAGGCTGGTTCCATTGCCGGCGCCGAAGCCGTTGAGGAAGTCATGTATCGAGATGATCCGGCCGGTGTCCTCCCATTCGACGACGTCCCTGATTCCCTTGTCCTGCAGTGCGCGCAGCAGCCCGGATGTAATGACGACGTCACCCCCTGACGCAAGCTGGCGCTCGATCTTCTTCACGATGTCCGGATCGTACTTCGCTTCCTCGGTGAGCAGAACCAGCTTGGCGCTCGTCGTGAAAGTCGGCGTCATTTCGATGGGAATGCCGATATTGCCGAGATAGTTCTGCAGGAAGTCTTCGCCGTCCGACTGATACGGCTTGTAGCTGGGGATGCCGATCGGATTGCCGAGCTGCCCAAGGATTTTGTCAACTTGCTCCAGCGAGGCTGCGGCTGCTGTCGCCCAGCCCGGACCTGGGTCGCCCTTTCCGGTCGGGCGATAGGCTTTCACCGCCTTGTTCCAGTTGAAGCTGGTTGGCAGATTTTGCCACTGCTTGCGGTCGCCTGCCTCGGCGGGCAACGGGCCAGCCATGTCCGTCCAGTTGAACAGCGTGATCTCCGGGGCCTTGGCGAACAGCGTATCCCACAGCTGCTCGGCGTAACGGTCGATGTAGCGCAGGCTGTAGGTATCCACCCAACCGCCGCGGTTGCCGCCGTTGGGGCGGATATTGTCGTAATAGCGGACGATCTCGTAACTCTCATATTGTTGCAGCAGCTGATCGGTAATCAGAGGATCGCGCGTTTCGGTACCGGTATAGATGTAATCGAACATGTGTGATTCTTTATCGAGGTCGTAGCCCAGACCTTGAAAATGCTCATACCAGTTCGGGTATTTTATAATCATCTTGACATTTGGATTGACGGCCCGCGCCGGCTCCAGCACCAGGTCCTCCGCGACCTCGCGCATCTTGTCCAGACGATATTGCGTCCAGCTTCGCGCGCCCTTGGCGGCGATGTCGGCGTCGCTCTTGCTCGCATAGAAGAAGAAATCGTCAAGGATCACTTCGTTGAAATGCTTGGCCGCCAACTCGGCGGCCTTCTTGCACTCCTCGCGGTCGGCGGGATTCTCGTAATCGAAGGTGCCGAACTGCCCGCCCTGCCCGCCGGCCGCCAAGGTGACACCGCCGGCGACGGTCACACCCTTGGCCTCGAATTCCTTCTTGACGGTCTCGATCTCCGCATCGGTCGCGAATAAATGGTTGCGGTAAACTTCGATATAGACCTTGTCGAATTTGAGTTGCCGGCTGACACGGTCGTATTGCGCTTCGAAGACCTTCGGGTCCGCCAGTTCCTTGGTGGCATTGACCACAACATAGATCGCCGTACGGAAATTCTTGTAATGCCCGTGCGCGGGTGCGTCTTGCGCCCTGGCGCTGGCGCCAGCCATCAACGACAGAAAAAATATCGAACAGGCCGCCGTTCGGATAAATCGCGTCATGGGCCCTTGCCTTTCGTCTTCTTATTGGCGGCGCTAAACAATCGCGCTGCGTCGCTCCGCATCCCGCGAATGCGCCTACATCGTAGTGTGACAGCGCGGTCAGGCACAAGCACAGACGAACGCGTCATGCGCGTCCGCGCGGCCTTTTTAACGAGAATACTTATCGGGTCGCATCGCGCAGACGGCGCAGACTATTTTGTAAGCCGCCGCAGGACAAAAAACCTCCGGCACGATCACCGATTTCTCGATGATCATGCCGGAGGAGCATTGTTATACGCCTCGTTTACCAGCTCGCCCGGAGAACAAGCGATATCTTGCGGTCTGTTTCGATCCAATCGTAACGCGGATGGAAGTTCGCGTACCCCGCGTCAAGAATGGTGGTCGACTTCAGGATATTGGTTGCCTGAACACCGATCTTGTAGTGGTCCATGAAGGTATAGAAAATCGAACCGTCAAGTTGGCCGTAGTTTTCCGACCAGACCGGCTGATTGACGTTCGCCGCTGAGCTTGTGAGCAGGAACCGCGAACGCCAGTTGTAGGCGAGTCGTCCGGAGATTCCGTACTTTTCGTACAACAGCGCGAGGTTGTAGCTGTCCGGCGACATGCCCTCGAGCGGCAGAGGTGCCTGAGCGTTGCCTATCTCCACGGTCTCGAAGAGATTGACGGTCGGGTTGGCGCCACCGCTGTTGTAGATTTTCGTATAGTTCGCCTGGAGGCCGAAACCACCCCAGAGGCCAGGCAGCGAGTCGTAGAACTGCTGGTATGCGAGTTCGAAACCCTCGACCTTGCCTTTGCTGCCGTTGACCGTCTCGGTCACCTGGAACGTTTCCGTGACTCCGTTGTTGGTGAAGGTCACCGGGACTGGTCCGGTCAGGAAGTAGTTCGTCAGGTCCTTGTGGAACATGGCAAACGTCAAACTGCCTGTCGGCGCAAAATACCATTCCAGGCTGGCGTCATAGTTGTTGGCATGCATCGGCTTCAGATAAGGGTTGCCGCCAGTGCCAGTACGGCCGGTCGTCACGCCATTGAAGGTTCCCTCAAGTGCGGTGCCGGATTGACCAAAGCCGAAGCCCAGGGAGTCGAAATTCTGAGTGTAGCTGAAGTCCGGGCGTACGATCCCTTGCGAGAACGCCAAACGCGCCTGCAACTGATCGGTCAGATGCGCCCTGAAATTGAAGCTCGGCAACACATCCGTATAGGTATTGCTGGCAGCGGGAATGGTGATGGATCCACCCCCGTGGGAGAATGCTACCGCCGCATTGTAGTCCGTGCACGACGTGCCAGGAGGCGCCCCCGCCGATGGGCAAGCGGTCGTGATCGTCGGAAGCACGAGTTTACCTTGCGTCGTCTGATCCTGTGTCTGGACCACACGCACACCGATGTTGCCGTCGACCGGAATGCCCGTGCCAAGGAAATCATCGTGGCCATAGTTGACCATCACATAACCGCCATAGGTGTCTTCCTGCTGGTTATTGATACCGGCGCTGACGTTGTCGGCTTCAGGAGTAAATCCGCCATAAATGGCATTGCACTTGACGTCGACGCCATTGGCGCAGTGCTGCTGCGTGGCGTAAGGCGTCCAGCCCCAGCCGGCGCTCTCGGTATCCTTCAAGACCGAGTAAATATTCGATGTGCCTGAGAAGAGGAAACTCGGCTTTATAAACCATGCCTGAGGTCCCTGGGCTCCGAAGAAGCTGCCAAAGTTGAACTGCGATACGGTTCCTGGCAGCGCGGTGTTCTGCGTTCCACCCGTGTAGCCCGTCTGCCCCATGAAGACCGGCGGTCCGCCACCCCACGACTGATGGCTCAACAGGCTCCAATTGTATCCGGTTTGCCGCGTGACGGCCTGCTTCATCTCCCCGCGGAAGCCGAAGTCGACCGACTTCAGCCAGCCATCCTGATCGTGAAACGTGTATGATCCATCGGCGCGATAGGCCCAGGAATGCGCAAAATTGTTCTCCATGTGGTCCATCGCGGCGCTGTAATAGTAATTCGCACCCACCGCCATCGCCGCAGGATTACTCACCGAGAACGTCGGCGTGCTGCCCGTGAGGTCGATTTTCACATTTTCGCCGGGGACGCCTGGGGTCGCCCCGTCGTTCGGGTTCCCCATGTCGGTATAGGCGGTCATGCTGTAGTTGGTCGCCCGCGACTCGGCATACTGCACGTCGGCCGAAAACGACCACGACTCGCTCGGGTTGAACTTTGCGTTCAACGTATAGTCACCATTGAAATCGTGGTGCTGGCCGACACGTGTGTCGATGCCGCCGGTCTGGCCATTCATGATCGTGCCGCCGGTCCACACACCGTTTGCATCGTAGTTGTAATTGACGGACGCCGATGTCGGATCTTGCGGAACAGTGTAAGGTAGAGTGTGTTCGACGTCGGTTGGATCGGCTTTGGAGTAGAAAGCCTCCGCCGTGAACAGCCACTTGTCGTTCGGACGCCATTGGAATGAACCGTCGAATGCCAGACGCTTCTGCTCCCAGTCGATTTGGCGCCAGCCGAGGTAATTAGGAATGTAGCGCTGCTGGCCTGCCGGTATCGCGTTGCAGGCTGTGGAGCCGTACAGCGACGGCGTACTGCCCGGTGTCGCCGCACTCACGCAATCGTAGTGGCTGAGGGAATAACTGTTGGTGCGATTCTCCTGGTCCTGATAATCGACCGAAAGCAGGGCACCCATTTCGCCGATCTTGGTGTTCCAGCGGTCGCTGTACAACGCGTTGCCGGAAAAATGTCCCTTGCCGATCAGATCACCATAAGTGTAATCCGCCGACGCAGCGATTAGCCGGCCGTCTTGCTCGAATGGTTTGCGGGTCAGAAGGTCGACCGTGCCGCCGACGCCGCCTTCGATCATCTTGGCATCGGGGTTCTTGTAGACGTTCACGCCCGACAGCAAATCGGCGGAAACATCCGCGAAGCTGAGCGAGCGGCCGTTCGCCGCGGAAAACTCGTCGCGGCCATTCACCAAGCTGTTTACCCAGGCCAAACCGCGGATGTAGACGCCGTTGCCGGTACCGCCGTAACGCACGGGATCGCGGTTCTGGTCAGTGCGCTGGAGCGTTACGCCCGGCACGCGCTGCAGCGCGTCGGCGACATTGCGATCCGGAAGTGCGCCGATATCGACTGCGGTGATCGAGTCGACAACCTGACTGGAATTTTCCTTGATCGACTGAGCCGACTGCAGGCTCGCCCGGATACCGGTGACGACCACCGTCTCGACCGGTTGCGCGGCATTGTCCTGCGCCAGCGCCGGCCCGATGAGTGCGCCAACCGCCAAAGCCGACACGCTTCCGAGCAACACTCTGTGCAGCCGATTCTTACCCCGCTGCGCCTTCGATATTGTCTGCACCGAATTTTTCACGTCGTTCCTCCCGAGTTGTTTCTGCCCAGCCATAGCTGCGGCTTATTTTTCTTATTATT
>DAIDUA010000050.1 GCA_027456965.1 Alphaproteobacteria bacterium
TTACGGGGGAGGTCCGCCCGAAGGGCGGGGAGGGGGCATGTGCAGAAGGATACCTTCAAGCACGGCGTTGAGCCGCTTGTAGACGTCTTCATTCGTTACGCGGAATATCTGCCAGCCGCGCGATCTCAGATAAGCGTCGCGCCGCCGGTCGAGTTCGATTTCGTAGTCAGTGGAATGCGTGACGCCGTCGACCTCGATCACGAGGCGGCGCATGGCGCAGGCGAAGTCGGCGACATAGGGACCGATGGGATGTTGCCTGCGAAAGCGGAATCCGTCCGCGGCCCGGCGGCGCAATTGGGACCACAGGATCACTTCCGCGTCTGTCATGCGGCGGCGGAGAATCTTCGTGCGCTTGATGGTCTTCCGTTCGGGAACATGCATGCCCCCTCCGCTTCGCTCACAAAGTTCGGTCAGCACCTCCCCCGCAAGCAGGGGAGGAAAGACGGCGACGGTTCTACAGATCCGCGACGCGCGAGAAGATCGCCGAGAAATCCACCTTCGGCGCTTCGTCGGCTTTGCCGATCACCTGGCCGCTGTCGCCCACCGTCGTGCCCTTGAGATGGACATGGATGTCGTCGACGCCGAACACCGAGAAATTGTTGGGCGATTCCGTGTGGCGGACGCCGTGCACCTCGGCGGCGAACAGATTGTCCTTATCGCTGTAGGTGCCGGTGAAATACATGATGGAATCGCCGCCGAGGATGCGTCCCTCGCGCAGGATGAAAACGCCCGCGCCGTCGCCGATCTGGGTGCGGAACTGAACCTTGTAAAGACCTTCGCGCATTCGACTCTCCCGCTGTTCGGTTCGCGCCTTGTTCAAGCGGCGCGATACCGGCGTTTCCATTCGGCCTGCATTTAGAAACGTTTCCAACCCGCGTGCAATTCGCACTTTCGAGGATGTGACCAATGTTCGCTAGCCTTTTCCGCTCCGCACCGGAGCAAAAATCCGCGCCGCCCTTGATCGCCTTGAGTTTGATCGGCGCGCCGCGCTGGGGAGCGCGCGATTTCGCCGCACTGGCCCGCGACGGCGTGATGGGCAACGCGGTGGCCTACCGCTGCGTCAGGATGATCGCCGAGGGGGCCGCCGCCGTGCCCTGGCTGCTTTATGACGGCGCCCGCGAGCTGGAGTCGCACCCCTTGTTGACGCTGCTCGCCGCGCCCAATCCGCGGGAGGAGGGCACCGCGCTGTTCGAGCGCTGGTACGCCTATCTGCAATGCGCCGGCGATTCCTATCTCGAAGCGGTGAGCGCGGGCGGCGACCTCCGCGAGCTCTATGTGCTGCGCCCCGACCGCGTTTCGGTGGTCGCCGATACGCGCGGCTGGCCGATCGCCTATGACTACAAAGTGGGCGACCGCGTCACCCGCATCGCCCGCGACACGTCCGGCTTCCTGCCGGTGCTGCACGCCAGCCTGTTCCATCCGCTCGACGATCATTACGGCCTGTCGCCGATCCAGGCCGCGGCCAAGGCGGTGGAGGTGCACAATGCGGGCGCCGCCTGGACCAAGGCCCTGCTCGACAATGCGGCCCGGCCTTCCGGCGCACTGATATATAAGGGGCCCGACGGCGGGGCGCTGACCGACGAGCAGTTCCGCCGCCTCAAGCAGGAGATCGAGGACGGCTATCAGGGCGCGGCCAATGCCGGAAGGCCGATGGTCTTGGAAGGCGGGCTCGACTGGCGTTCGATGAGCTATTCGCCGGCCGATCTGGATTTCGCCACCACCCGCGACGTCGCCGCGCGCGAGATCGCGCTGGCCTTCGGCGTGCCGCCGATGCTGCTCGGCATTCCCGGCGACAACACCTATGCCAATTACCGCGAAGCCAATCTGGTGTTCTGGCGGCAGACGGTGCTGCCGCTCGTCGCCCGCACGTCGCGCGCCCTCACCAAATGGCTGGCGACGCGATTCGGCGCGACGCTGCGCCTCGGCTACGACTCCGCCGCCGTCGATGCCCTGGCGCTGGAACGCGAGACGGTCTGGGGCCGCCTCTCCGCGGCGAGTTTTCTGACGCTCAACGAACGCCGCGCCGCCGCGGGCTACTCGCCGGTGGAAGGCGGAGATGGTGTTACCGGCAATGACTTGCGTGCATAACGCAAGGTTTACGAGCGGTAATGGGGCGAGATTGCGAGGATTCCCGCCACAATCCTGACACCACCCTGAGATATCGTGCGGCTGTGTCTCGATTGGCTCACTTCAGTCAATTCTTTAAGAACCTGTTGACCTGTGGCGCATTATACCGTCAGGGTTCGATATCTAAGGGGCTGGCGCGGCCGAATGAAGCTGCTTTCAGAGCGGAAATGGTCGCGAGTGCATCCTATATAAGGATAGCACATTTGATGAAAACAATGAGGAGCAAGCGATGACAGGTCTTCGGCGTTCTGCCGGCCGTAAGCCCGTCGCAACTCGACCGGCAATTCCATCGGTAACCTATAACGACGAAATCGATCCGAAGGCTTTTAAGAGGCTTCGGAAGGCTGTCGCTGAAATCAACGATCCAGCGCACAAGCGTTGTCTGATCGAAGGTTTCGATCTGCCTACTGACTAAAGTGGGCGCCTGGAAATTCTATCCTGTATCCACGTTGCCAGCGCCGTGCGACATCGTTTGGTGCCGCTTTCCCGATTACCTTGACTTAGGGAATCCTGGCCCCAAGCAGCGTCCAGCGTTAGTGCTGACTACAGGTGTTAGCGAAAGTGACATGACGCCCGAAGTTCAGGTTGTGTACGGCACGTCGAAGCTCAAAACACAATCGCGGCCCCATGATTTTTTCGTGGTGAACTATCAAGAAATGTATGACGCAGGGCTAAATGAGGCGACGAGATTTGATCTCGATCGAATCTTATGGCTGCCTTGGGCTGAAGAATTCTTTGGCCCGGTGTCCGCCCAATATTCAAGCCCGGTGATAGGGCATCTTTCTGAGCGTATGACGCGCTTGCTTGGTCACGTTCTATCGGAGCATCAGGCCAGAAGAAAGCCGCGCAACGACAACTAACAAATGGATGTGACTCAATCAGTGATGAAATAACATGACCCTCACTTCACCTCTCCAGCCCGCGCTGGACAGACGGCCGCCCTTGTGGCGGCTTTTTTGTTGCGGACAGCGGGCCGCAACACGCATCGCGGCGCCGGAAGCGATTCATCTGTGGAAAACCGGGTCCGGCGCCGCGAACAGCCGCGCCGGCCGTTCCCTTCGGCGCGCAAGCCGCCCTAGGATTTGCCGGCGGGGGACCTCATGAAAAGATTTGCCTTCATCCTGGCGGCTAGCCTTTGGGCGATGCCGGCGCTTGCCGGCACGCAGACCGCCTGGCTCGGTCTTCCCTTGGCCCGGCAGTCGGATGCGCTGACGCCGGATCGCAGCGGCTTTTCCGGCGATCTCGCCGGCGCCACCGAGCGCGACTATGCGGCCATCCTGAAGTCGGCCTTCCGCGGCGCCTTCGCGCGGGACGTCCGCGCCCGGGTCATCATCATCGCGCCGCTGAACGGCGAGGAATATTCGATCGCCGTCAAGCAGCGCGCCGGCCGTTTCCGCATCGTGGCGGAGCAGTCGACGCAATCGCTGTGGCGCTACACCGCTTCCGGCCGGGCGCAGGCGGCGGAACTCAAGCAGCGTCTCGAACCGGCGAGTTACCGCGACGTGCCGATCGAACGGTGCTCGGTCTCGATCGATGCGAAACTCGGCAACGATCTCGTCGCGGTGTGGCATGCCATGCTGACGCAGGCGGACAATCGCGGCTGGTACGACGCGCCCGCCGAAGATGCGCAGCTCTATTTCTCGGCTGCGGTCGGCGACCGGATTCTCGCCGGCCGGACCTCGACCTCCTTCCAGGGCGAGAAAGTCGACACCCTGATCCGCATCGCCGACACGCTGAACCAATATTGCCTGCACAAGAGCAG
>DAIDUA010000051.1 GCA_027456965.1 Alphaproteobacteria bacterium
TCGTAGACGCCACGCGCGATGGCGCGGGCAAGACAGTCGGCGGCGAGATGTCCGAGCCGCATCACGCCCGCCGGCCGCGGCTCCGACAGTTTGCGCAGGCCCGTCGAAACGGCAAAAACCAGGTCGCCGTCGAACGGCGTATGGACCGGACGCAAGGCTCGGGCGAAGCCGGCCGCCGCCATCACCGCGACCCGCTTGAGTTCGACGCGCGTCAATTCCACGTCCGTGGCGACGATGGCGATCGTCGTGTTGCCGCCCGGCCGGACCGCGCCTTTCATGTCCTTGGGAAGATCGAGATCGATGGCAGGGAGCGCGCCTTTCGGTCGGCGCCCGCCGAACTCGCCCTCCTGCTCGAACGGAAATGCCCAAAAGATGTCGGTACCGGGAATAACCGGCGAGCCGACGGCGTTCACCGCCACAAGCGCACCGACCGTGACATCGCCGTCGCCGACCGACGAGGCGCTGCCGATCCCGCCCTTGTAAAGGCCGGCGATCGCGCCCAGCCCCGCACCGGCATTGCCGAGCGTGAAATCTTCGCCCGCCTTTTCCGCAGCCGCCTTGCCGAGCAGCCGGTATGGCGGCACCTCGCCCCATTCCTTGTCGCCGCCATTCGCGAGATCGAAGAGAATGACACCCGGGACGATCGGCACGCGCGGCGCGCCGGGCGCAATCTGAAATCCGCGGCCCTTGGCACGCAAATAGGCCTGCACGCCCGACGGCGCATCGAGGCCGAAGGCGGAGCCGCCCGACAGCACAATCGCATCCGCTTCGCCGACCAGAGACGCGGGATCGAGCACCACGTCGCGCATCCCCGGCGCTCCGCCGCGCACATCGGCAATCGCCGCGACGGGCTTGTCGGCAAGAAGAACCGTGACGCCGGTTCGCGCCGCGAAATCCTCGGCCTGCCCCACGCGCAGGCCTGTCACGTCGGTGATGAGATTACGCGCACCCTTGCGTATCATGCCGGTGAGGCTAGCCCTTGGGAGCCCCGACGAAAAGACACGCCTCGACGAAAGAGGGCGACCCGGCTATCGGACGGCGACCGCGAACAGCCGGCGGAAGGGATACAGCGTCATACCGGACGCACGCCTGGGATAGGCCTTCGCCACCCGGCTTCTGTATTCGCCGAGAAAGGCTTCGCGTTCGCCTCCTTCCAGCGCGGCGGCGAAGGGGCGCAGCGCCGTCCCGCTCATCCAGCGATAGACCGCGTCCTCGCCTTCGAGAACCTGCACGTAACGCGTCTCCCAGATATCGACGCGCCCGGCATGCGGCTCCAGAATCGCGAAATAGTCCTCCCGAGCCAACACGCCGCACCGATCCGGGATATTCTCAAGAGCCCCGGCCCACGGCCCGTCCCGCGCCACGTCATGAAGGAGAGTGTGGCACGGGTCGTCGAAATTGCGCGGGATCTGGAAGGCGAGGGTGCCACTGTTGCAGAGAAACGACATCAGCCGCGGCAGCAGCCGGTCGTGACCGGTCAGCCATTGGAGCGCGGCGTTCGAGAAGATGACGTCCGGCGGCCGCGATGGCGTCCAGTTTGCGATGTCCGCTTCCACCCAATCGGCTCCTATGCCGGAGCACCGCGCCTTGGCCAGCATGTCCGGCGAGGAATCGATGCCTTCGACCTTCGCCTTCGGCCAGCGCGCGGCGAGCAACGCCGTAGAGTTGCCGGGCCCGCAGCCCAGATCGACGACGGAAGCGGGATGTTCGTTCGGCACCCGTGCCAGCAGCTCTGCGGCCGGCCGCGTACGCTCCGCTTCGAACGAGAGATATGTCCCGGGATTCCACGCCATGATCGCGATCAGCTCCGGTCGGGAATAACAACGCGAAAGACGGTGCCGCGGGCGCCCGTGGAAACAAGCGTCAGCTCGCCGCCGTGACCGCGCGCCAGGTAACGCGCAATCGCGAGCCCCAGCCCCGTGCCGCCGACCCGCGCGGCAGAGACGAAGGGCTGGAAAAGCTTGTCCAGGATGGCCTCGGGAATGCCCGGGCCGTCGTCGGCGATGTCGATCTCGACAGCTTCACCTGCCCGCGCGGCCGACACCGCGATCACGCCACCCGCACCGTGGATCGATAGTGCCTCGACCGCATTGCGGATCAGGTTGAGCATCACGCGGAACAGCTGTTCGCGATCGGCGGCGACCGCAAGGCCGGCGTCGACGCGGTCGTCGAAACGGATTCCGGTCGACGGAACAGCCTCAAGCGCGGCCTGCGCGGTTTCCTCGACGAGATCGCGAAGCGCCACCGCCGTCCGCTGCGGCGGCGGCTCCTCGCTGCGCCCGAATTTGAGCATGTTGGTGGCGAGGGCGATGGCGCGGTCGATCGAGACGACAAGACTGGGCGTCAGGCGTTTGACCACGGGATCGTCGCTTGCCGCCAACCTGTCGGAAGCAAGCTGTGCGCTGGCGAGGATGTTGCGCAGGTCGTGCTGAATGCGCGCCGCCGCCGAGCCGAGCGCCGCCAGCCGAGCCCGCTGCCGAAGAAATCCGTAAAGTTCGCGCTGCATGGCGGCCAGCTCCTTTTCGGCCAGCCCGATCTCACCGGCGCGATGCGAGGCCGGCAGGATGCGGCTCGCATCTTCCGGATTCTCCCGGAACACCACCATCGCCTGCGTGACGCGCCGCATCGGACGCACCAGGAAAAAATAGAGGCTGGCGAACACCAATGCGGCGGTGACGCCCGAAATGAACAGCGCCGCAGCAACGACGCGCCTGGCATAGACGAGCAGCGCATCCCGGATGGAGGCTTCGTTCAGCACGATGCCGATCGTCTTCGCGCCCTTGATGCGGGTCGGAGCGATGACATGGAGCGTGCGGCCGCCGCCATTCAACAGACAGTCCAGGCCGTTGAGCATGTCGGACGCGAGCGAGTCGGAGGTCAGATCGATCGTTCGGTCGATGTGCGCGGGCGTGCTGCCAGCCAGGAAAAGCTCGCGCTGGTCGGGGCGCTCCAGAAGGACCGCGTCGGCGTTGGCGTGCCGAAGAAGCTCTTCCCGCAAGTTTCTGGATAAATCCTGTCCGCCAGGTTCGGTGAACGGCAGAATGGCCAGTTCGGCGGACAGGATGTGGTCGTCCAGAAGCTCGCGGTCATAGAGGCCGATCGCCGGTACGAAGATCAGCACTTCGCTCGCCAGCACGTAGAGAACCGTCAAAAGCAGCAGACGCCCCGACAGGCTGTGAGCCAACAAGCTCCAAACCCCACCCAGGCGTGCGCCAAAAGGAGCCCGCATGCCCCGCATAAGGCCCTATCCCCGCGGCAAATAACAAGATACACGCCGGGTTTGCCCTTCGCATTGACAGTCCAGGGTCAAATGCTTAGAAACCCGGCTCTTTTCGCGGAAAACGGGCCGGAGACCAGCCATGAAGCGCACCTATCAGCCGAGTAAGATCGTGCGCAAGCGCCGCCATGGGTTTCGTGCACGCATGGCGACCAAGGGCGGACGCAAGGTCCTGGCGCGCCGGCGCGCCCATGGCCGCCAGAAGCTGTCGGCCTGAGCGATTGCTCCCGACGTCCGCCGGCCCGCGGCCCTTGGAACGGTTAAGCGCCGATCACCTGAGAAACAGAGCCGATTTCCTGCGCGCCCAGCGCGGCGTGCGTAAAGTTTCCCCCGGACTGACGCTGGAAGCCTGCCCGACACCGACCGTTGCCGCCCGGTCGGGCCATCTGCGCGTAGGCTTCACCGCCAGCCGCAAGATCGGCGGCGCGGTCGAACGCCCCCGGGCGAAACGCCGCCTGCGGGCGGCGGCGGCGGCCGTC
>DAIDUA010000052.1 GCA_027456965.1 Alphaproteobacteria bacterium
CGTTGGTAACGGTCCCAGCTTAGCGCGCCGCGACCTCGTTTGTCATGGCCCGCCAATGCAGGCCCTGACGCCAAGGATCACACGTGCTGGCCGCCGTTGACGTGCAACTCGGCGCCGGTGACGTAGGAGGATTGCTCCGTGCACAGATAATAGACCGCCTTGGCAACCTCTTCCGGCAAGCCGAGGCGGCGCAACGGAATCTGCTGCACGATCTTGTCGGTGCCGGGCGACAGGATGGCGGTGTCGATCTCACCGGGCGCGATGGCGTTGACGCGCACGCCGAGCGGGCCGAAATCCGCCGCCATCTCGCGGGTCAGCGCCGCCAGCGCCGCCTTCGACGAGGCATAAGCGGAACCGGCGAAGGGAAGCACACGGCTGCCGGCGATCGAGGTGACGTTGACGATGGCGCCCTTGGCCGCCTCCAGTTCCTCGCGCAGCCCGACCGCCAGGCGAAAGGCGGCGAAGAAATTCACCTCGAAGACCTGCTGCCAGACCTCCATCGGCGTGCTCAGCGTGGTCATCCGCGCGCCCATCTTGCCCTTGGGCGAAATGCCGGCGTTGTTGACCAGGGCGTGCAGCTTGCCGTGCGGCAGACGCGAGCGCATCTCGGCAACGGCGCGCGCGGTGTCGGCGGGATTGGCGAGATCGACCTGGATGTGGTCCTCAGGGCCCGCGAACCAGGGGCAGTCCTCGGGGAAGGGATGGCGCGAACAGGTGATGACCCGCCAGCCGGCGCTGGAGAAGCGCTTGACGGTGGCGTGGCCGATGCCGCGGCTGGCGCCGGTGAGGATCAGCGTGCGCCTTTCCTCGCCTTCGGGCTTCGGCTCGGGCTGCGGCTTGGAGGGATGTTTGTGGCTACTCATGGCGGAAGTCTAGCAGGCCGGCGCGGCGGAGTCTGGAGGGGGCTAAGGCAGGCCTTCGGGCGCGCCGTAACCCTGTGGATCCTGGTGGATGATCACCTCGGCCTTGGGAAAATCCTGGAGCAGCGCCCGCTCCACTTCGTCGCTGACGGCGTGGGAACGCACCAGGCTTATCGCCGGATCGAGTTCGATGTGGAACTGGATGAACGCCGTGGTGCCAGCGGCGCGGGTCCGAAGATCGTGGATGTTGCGCACGTCGGGATGGCGCATAACGACGCGCTCGATGCGTTCGCGGTCGGCATCGGGCAACTCGCGGTCCATCAGCTGGTCGTAGCTCTGGCGAAAGACGTGCCACACGCCGAGCGCCAGCACACCGGCCACCAGCAGGCCGACGGCAGGATCGGCGATGGTGATGCCGAACTTCGAGGCCAGCACGATACCCAGCGCCACGCCGGCATTGACCAGGATGTCGCTGATATAGTGCATGCGGTCGGCGCCGATGGCGATGGAGCCGGTACGATGCACGGTGATCTGCTGAGCGATGACCAGCACGACGGTCACCGCGATCGAAATCCCCATGACGATCAGGCCAGCGTCGCCGTGGTGGATGATGTGCGGCTCAATGATGCGGCGGACGGATTCGATCACCAGGAACACCGAGGAGCCGCCGATGAAGGCGCTTTGTGCCAGCCCTGCCAGCGGCTCGGCCTTGCCGTGTCCGAAGCGGTGTTCGGCATCGGCGGGCGTCAGCGCGTGGCGAATCGCCAGCAGGTTCACGAAGGAGGCGATGACGTCGAGCGCGGAATCGGCGAGCGAGGCCATCATCGCAATGGAGCCGGTGAGGACGAAGGCCACCGTCTTCAGCACCACCAGGAACGTCGCTGTGCCCACGGCCGCCAGCGCCACGCGGCGCATCAGTGCGCTGTTTGCGCTGCTGCGGTCGGCAGTCGTCTGGGCGATGCTCATGGGAAGAGCCGCTCCGTGCGCCAGGGCTTATCCACGACGTCGCGACGATACACCAGCCGGTCGTGCAAGCGGAATGGACGGTCGCGCCAGAACTCGATCTCCAGCGGCGCCACACGATAGCCCGACCAGTGCGGCGGGCGCGGCACTTTGGTGAGAGCGAATTTCATTGCGAACTTCGCAATCTCCTTCTCGAACACCCAGCGGCCGATCATGGGTCGCGATTGCGCCGAGGCCCAGGCGCCGATCTGGCTGTCTTTGGCGCGGCTGGCGAAATAGGCGTCGGCTTCTTCCGCGCTGACCGGCGTCGCCGCGCCGCGCACCCGCACCTGGCGACGCTGCGTCTTCCAATGGAAATTGAGCGCAACATGGGAATGGGCGGCGAGCTCACGGCCCTTGGCGCTCTCGGTGTTGGTATAGAAAACGAAGCCGCGATCGTCGACGTCCTTCAGCAGCACCATGCGAAGATTGGGGCGACCGTCGGCGTCCACTGTCGCGACCGCCATGGCGTTGGCCTCGTTCGGCTCGGTCTTCTCGGCCGCCGCCATCCACTCGGCAAAAAGCTCGAAGGGATCGCGGGCGACCTCGATACCTCCGTCGTCGATAGGTCCGCCGGTCTCGCTCATAGAGTGTCGCATACCATCTTCATTTTGCATGCGGAAGCATTGCTCTGCTAACTTGACAAAATGCAACGTAAGACCCTGCAGCGTCTGATCGTTCTCTGCATTTGCGCCGCACTTGCAACTGCGTGCGCGACCGATCCGGAAGACTCCGGCATCGCGCTGAAGCAGACCTTCGACAAGGGCCTGAAATACTATGACGCGGGCCGCTACGCGGACGCTTTCAGGACCTGGAAAACCATCGATGAACTGGACCTCGCCGCGATGCGCAACGTCGCCATCATGCTGCGCGAAGGCAAAGGCGTGGAGAAAAATCCCAAGGCGGCGGAAGCGATGATGCAGCGCGCCGCCGAGGCAGGACTGTTCACCGCCCAGGCCGACCTTGGCGACATGCTGCTCAAAGGCGAAGCCGGACCGCCCGATCCCGGCGCCGCGGCGCCCTGGCTAATGCTGGCGGCGCAAGCCGGGCATCCGATGGCGGCCTATGAACTCGGCCAGCTCTACGAGCAGGGCATCGCGGTCAAGCAGAACATCGAAATGGCCCGGAAACTCTACAAAATCGCGGCCGACGGTGGTGTCGCCGAGGCGACCAAGCGCCTTGCCGCCCTCCCCCCGGAGCCGCCGGTCTTGAGACTTAACGGCGGCGGAAGTTAGTCCCTATATAGTAGCTGCCGCCACCCGACTCGGGCGGCAGGAGAAGGCATGCGAGACCCCTATGAGGTGCTTGGCGTCCCCAAAGGCGCCAGCGAAGCAGAGATCAAGAAGGCGTTTCGGACGCTCGCCAAGAAGCACCACCCGGACACGAAGGGCGGTGACACGTCGGCGCAGAAGCGCTTCCAGGAGATCAGCGCCGCCTACGAGATTGTGGGCGACAAGGAAAAGCGTGCGAAATTCGACGCCGGCCAGATCGACGCCGGCGGCAATCCGCGCGGCTTCGATCCCCGTGCCCACGGCTTCCAGGGCGCACCGTCCGGCCAGGCCGGCGGGCCGGGCGATTTCCATTTCACCTGGACCAATCAGGGCCCGGGACATGGTGGCGAAACCGCCGAAGGTTTCCGGCCCGAGGATTTATTCGCGGACCTGCTCGGCGGCCTCGGCGGACGCGGGCGGGGCCGGGCGCAGCCGCGCGCCGGTCAGGACTTCACCGTCTCGACCATGGTCAGCTTCGAGGAAGCGGCGCACGGCGGCACGCGGCGCGTGGTGCTGCCAAACGGCGAACAGATCGACGTCAAGATTCCCCCCGGACTGAAGGACGGCCAGCAAATCCGACTGAAAGGCCGCGGCGGCGCCGGCAAGAATGGCGGACCGCCGGGCGACGTGATGATCCAGGTGTCGGTGGCGCCCCATCCCTATTTCACCCGCGACGGACGCGATCTGAAGGTGGATCTGCCGGTGACGCTGAAAGAAGCGGTGCTGGGCGGCAAGGTGCCGGTCAGGACGCTGACCGGCTCGGTGTCGCTGAGCGTGCCGGCGAATTCCAATTCGGGCATGGTGCTGAGGCTCAAGGGAAAAGGCCTCCCAAGCCACGGCAACGAGCCGCCCGGCGATCTTTATGCGCGCGTGGTGGTGACGTTGCCCGAAGGTCCCGACGCCGATCTGCAGAAATTCGCCGCAAGCTGGAAAGCCAACTACGATCCGCGCGCGAAGCTGAAATAGCGGCGGTGCGCGCTAGGCGCCAGCGCGTCCGTAGATGGAGAGCGCGAAACACAAGCCGCCCAGAAGGAACGCAAGGGCGACGATGCCGACGGCGAGCCTGAAGGTTTGTGTCGCCTCACGCGCCGCGGTGAATTGACGTTCCTCAAGCAACTTCACTTCCCCGGCGCGGAACGCATCAACGGCCCGCCGCGCCCTTCTCATGCTTGCCCGGTTGGCGGGGGCGCTGATGGCGTCCCCGACCTCTTTCGCATGGTTGGGGCCGAGAGCCATAAGCCGTCTGAAGAAGTCCACGCGCACCCCAATGGCCCCGCGCATATCCTCGAAACGCCTCACCTGCGACGGATCGCGGGCGACGAGCGAACGAAGGGAGGCGATCGCGACCGCAAGGCCCTTCTGTTCGTCGCGTTGAAACTGCAAGAAGGAGGGATCGTTGGTCAGCGCATAGCCGCGGCTCGACATCTCGTTTCCGATCACATCGTCGTTGAGGTCGTACAGGCGCATCAACACCTCATGCGAACGCCGCACCCAAGTCAGGCTTTCGCGCAAGGCGGAAACATTGACGCTGAGCAGCATGATCGCCGAAAGCAGCAAGGCGATAGCGGCGAACAGAGTCGGCATCCCCAACTGGCGCAAATGCCCCCGCCAAAACAGGACATGGACGGAGCGAAAGGCGGAGATAGCGGCCGACATATCAGGCCAGACCGGGGGGAAGAGACAGCGCCGACATTTTCAGTCCATATCGCCTGATAGCCATCGAGCAGGTCATCCCTGGCTCAAGCGCCTTGGCCGCGCCCGGATTGCGCGACCAACACGCCCAGTCCGCCAAGCAGAAACGCCGCAACGACGATCGCCACGGCGATGTTGTATGTGCGCGACGCCTGATGCGCCGCGTCGGCCTGGCGCTCGGCCAGAAGCTCAAGCTCTTCGCCCCGAAACGCATCCAACTGACTGCGCGTCTCGTCCATGACGCTACGATTTTGCGGGTCGACGATGGCGGCCGCCACGTCCTTCGCATGGCCGGGTCCGAGGCCGGTCAATGCCCCGAAGATGGCCGAATGCCTGGCGACGATCCCACGCAGACGCTCGAAGCGAGCCGCCTGTAATGGATCGCCGGCGACCAACGCCGCAAGCTTGTTCATCGAAGCCGTGACCCGCTGCCGGTTGGCCTTCTGGTAGAGCAGAAACCTCGGATCGTTCGTCAGCGCATAGCCGCGCACCGTCAACTCGTTGCCGACAACGCCCGTCTCCACGCCCGATAGCTGTTGCAGCACATCGTCCGCCTGCTGAACCCAGGCGAAGTTCTTGCGCATCGTCGAGACGTTGACGCCGAGCATGATCACCGCCGAGACGAGCAGCGCCACGGCGCCGACCAGCAACGGCGTCGCCGCCTGGCGCAGGTACCCGCGCCGGACCAGCACCATAAAATCATCCAGGGACTCTGCCGACCTCGCCATCGGGAGACCTTTGCTACCGGTACCATAGCAATTGTGCCTACGAAGGCTTAAGCACCCCTTATCCAAGTTTAACGGGCATCAACTCACTCATATTCTACTATAGGTTGATACTTTCCGCGAGCTTACGACGAGCAAGTTACCAAGCGCTTCCTTGCTTTCCCTGATATTTTCGAGCCATTAAAAGCCGACAACCAACGGAGAGTTCTCAAATGGCGTTCGAGGGCCTGATGAAAGGCAAACGCGGGCTCATCATGGGCGTCGCCAACGAACGCTCTATTGCGTGGGGCATCGCCCAAAGCCTGCGCGAAGCGGGTGCCGAACTGGCCTTCACCTACCAGGGCGACACCTTCAAGAAGCGGGTCGTGCCGCTGGTCGAGCCGCTCAAGCCGGCCGCCGTCATGGACTGCGACGTCACCAACCAGGCGTCGGTCGACGCGACCTTCGCGGAGATCGGCAAACTCTGGGGCGGGCTCGACTTCCTGGTCCATGCCATCGCCTTCTCCGACAAGGAGCAGCTGAAGGGCCGCTACATCGACACGACGCCGGAGAACTTCGCGACGACCATGAACGTCTCCTGCTACTCGTTCACCACGGTGGCGCGCGGCGCCGAGCCGCTGATGCAGAACGGCGGGAGCATGGTCACCCTCACCTATTACGGCGCCGAGAAGGTGATGCCGCATTACAACGTGATGGGCGTCGCCAAGGCGGCGCTGGAAGCCAGCGTGCGCTATCTGGCCGAAGATTTGGGCAAGCGCGCGATCCGCGTGAATTCCATCTCGGCGGGACCGATCAAGACGCTGGCCGCCTCCGGCGTCGGCGACTTCCGCTATATCCTGAAGTGGAACGAGTATAATTCCCCGCTGCGCCGCACGGTCACCACGACGGAAGTGGGCAGTGCGGCGTTGTTCCTGCTGTCCGATCTGGGCAAAGCCGTCACCGGCGAGTGCCTGCACGTGGACGGGGGCTATCATATCGTCGGCATGAAGGCGCCTGACGCCCCCGACATCGTGGTGGGAAAGAACGGAGACTGATGTCCACCAACACGTTCGGCCATATGTTCCGGGTCACAACCTTCGGCGAAAGCCACGGCCCGGCGCTGGGCTGCGTGGTCGACGGCTGTCCGCCAGGCATTCCCCTGGTCGAAGCCGACATCCAGGCCGATCTCGACCGCCGCCGTCCCGGCCAATCGAAATTCGTCACCCAGCGCAAGGAACCCGACCGCGTGCGCATCCTCTCCGGCGTCTTCCAGGACGAACGGATGAAGCAGCAGGTGACGACGGGCACGCCCATCGCGCTGCTGATCGAGAATGTCGATGCGCGCTCGAAGGACTATTCGGACATCCGCGACAAGTTCCGCCCCGGCCACGCCGACTACACCTACTGGGCCAAATACGGCGTGCGCGATTACAAGGGCAGCGGCCGGGCGAGCGCGCGCGAAACCGCCGCGCGGGTGGCGGCGGGCGCCGTGGCGCGCAAGGTACTGGACGCGCTCTACAAGACCGTCCGGGTGCGCGGCGCGCTGATCCAGATGGGCACGCAGACGATCGAGCGCAAGCGCTGGGACTGGGACGAAGTGGCGAAGAACCCCTTCTTCTGCCCGGATGCCAGAGCGGTCGGCCCGTGGACGGAATATCTGGAGGGGGTGCGCAAGCGCGGTTCGTCCTGCGGCGCCATCGTAGAAGTGGTGGCGGAAGGCATTCCCGCCGGGCTCGGCGCGCCGGTCTACGGCAAGCTGGATGCCGACCTAGCGTCGGCTCTGATGGGCATCAACGCGGTCAAGGGCGTGGAGATCGGCGACGGCTTCGCCACGGCGGCGCTGTCGGGCGAGGACAACGCCGACGAAATGCGCAAGGGACGCGGCGGCAAGCCGAAATTCCTCTCCAACCACGCCGGCGGCATCCTGGGCGGGATTTCCAGCGGCCAGCCCGTCGTGGCGCGCTTCGCGGTCAAGCCGACCTCATCGATCCTCAGCCCGCGCAAGACCGTCGATATCGACGGCAACGAGACAGACGTTGTCACCAAAGGCCGTCATGATCCGTGCGTGGGGATACGCGCCGTGCCGGTGGGCGAAGCGATGGTGGCGCTGGTACTGGCGGATCACGCCCTGAGGCACAGGGGGCAGATCGGCTGAAGCGCCCGGGGGGCGCGTGCGATGGATACCTTCAATTACCTGTCGGTCCTGTTCTCGGTCATCATGGGTCTGGCGCTGACGCAAATCCTGCAGGGATTGCGTGCGCTGATGCTGGCGCGCATACGCGTCGTCATTTACTGGCCGGCGCTGATCTGGGCCGCGCTGATGATTCTCCTCGTGGCCCAGGCGTGGTGGGGGATGTTCGGAATGCGCGAGTTTCGCGAATGGAACTTCGCGATGTACGCGGTCGTGGTGTTTCAGATCACCATCATCTACCTGGTCTCCGGTCTGGCCATGCCGGACATTCCGGCGGCGGGCACCGTCGACATGCGCGCGATTTATTTCGCACATTCACGATGGTTTTTCGGCCTGCTCGCCCTTACGGTGGTCTCCACATTTCTGAAGGACTTTATTACGACCGGGCGGATCGACTTGGGAGGAAACACGTACTTCCTGGGATTCTACTTCGCGATCTCAATTATCGCCGCCGTTACCAAATCGCGCTGGTATCACGCCATCCTGGCGCCGTTCAGCGCCGCCATAATCCTCGTTTACACAGCGTTGCTTTCCGCCCGTTTGTAGGGCTGGTTCAAGAAAGGGCATACCATGGGTATGATTGTCGCCGTACTGATCGCATTCGTCGGCTTTCTCATTATCGCGATGCTGCTCGGGAGCTTCTTCACCGTCAAGCAGCAGAGCCGGGCCATCGTCGAGCGTTTCGGGCGTTATGTGCGCACCGCGAACCCCGGGTTGAACATCAAGATACCCTTCATCGATCACGTCGTGCAGCGCGTCTCGCTGCGCGTGCAGCAGCTGCTGGTCGAGGTCGAGACCAAGACGCAGGACAACGTCTTCGTGAAAGTTTCCATCGCCGTGCAGTACCGCGTGGTCGAAGGCAGCGAGGCGGACTCCTATTACAAGCTGCAGGACCACGTCGATCAGATCAGCTCTTACGTTCTCGACGTAGTTCGCGCGAAGGTCCCGAAGATGGTGCTCGACGAGGTGTTCGAGAAGAAGGACGATATCGGCAGCGCGGTCAAAAGCGAACTCGACGTCTCGATGAAGATCTACGGCTTCGAGATTCCCAATGCTCTGGTTACCGACGTGAACCCCGCCGACAACGTCAAGGCGGCGATGAACGAAATCCAGACCCAGCAGCGCCTGCAGGTCGCCGCCGCCGCCAAGGGCGAGGCCAACAAGATCCTGGTGGTGAAGAACGCCGAGGCCGAGGCGGAATCCAAGCGCCTGCAGGGCGAAGGCATCGCCAAGCAGCGCCGCGCCATCGTCGACGGGCTGCGTGAATCCATCGCTGCCTTCACCGACAAGATCGGCGGCGTCAACGAACACGAAGTACTGAACCTGGTGCTGATGACGCAGTATTTCGACACGCTGAAGGAGGTGGGCATGTCGGCGGGTAGCAAGGTGATCCTGATCCCGCACGCGCCGGGCGGCATGAGCGATGTCTCCGAGCAGCTGCGCGCGGCGATCGTCACCGGCAACGAGGCGGTGAAGTAAGCAGTTACTTCCAGCGCGGGAACGTGCCGGGCCGGTGGGCGCCGATGTAGAACTGCGGGTCCGACGGCGGACCCACCTTGTCCTTCTTCTCGCGCGCGTCGACGCAGGCGATCACATCCTTGCCGAAATCACGGAAGTCTCCGGCCTTGTCCAGCCATCGCACCGCGCAGTTGTCGAAATAGGTGTATTTGTCCAGCTGGCCGCAGCCGAAAGAAGCGCGGTCGGCTGCGGCGGCGGTGAGGACAATGCGGTTCGGCCCCTCCAGGGCCGGAACGAAGATGCCCGAGAAGCATGCCGAGACGATCACTACCGCCGGCCGCTGTCCGCAGGCGTTGTCGACGATGTCCGCCATCTGGCGCGGTGACAGGTCGCCGTCGCCCAGGACGATGCCGTCGCCCGACCCGTGCGAAGTGAAATAGGCCAGACAGCCGCCGCCCGCCTGGTTCGACAAATCCCACAACCCGTCGGAGATTTGCCGCGGCGTCGACGGCTGCGGATCCGCATCCGGATAGCGGCTGGGCCGTACGGAAAACTGCAGGATGTTCGCGGGCGCGAAGCCGATCCGGACCAGTTCGCTGGTGATGTCGCGGCGCGCATTGTCGAACACTTCGCTGGGCGCGCCGGAATGCGCGTGCCAGTCGCCCGCCACCACAATCGCCGCCCAATTCGAAAAATTGCCCGCGGCAGAGGCCGGCCCGCACAACGCGGCCAGCAGCGCCGCGCACAACATCGCCAGACGCATTCCTTCAAGCCCGCTCGAACGAAGCCGCAAGCTCAATATGCGACGACCAGAGGAACTGGTCCACGGGAACGACGCTTACCAAGCGTAAACCGCCGTCGATCATGACGCGGGCGTCGCGCGCGAAACTGTCGGCATCGCAGGAGACATAGGCGATGCGCTTCACCTTGGACCGGGCCAAGACCTGGGCCTGCGCCAGCGTGCCGGCCCGCGGCGGGTCGAGCACCACCGCATCGAAATCGGCGAGTTCGCTTTCACTCAAGGGCCGCTGGAAGAGATTGCGCTTTTCGGTGGTGACGGGTTTCAGGCCCGGCGTTGTCCGAGCCGCGGCGGCCAGCGCGCCAAGCATGGCCGCATCGATTTCCACCGCATGCACGCGGGCGGTTTCGGCAAGCGGCAGCGTGAAGGTCCCGCAGCCGGCGAACAGATCGGCGACGCGCCTGGCCCCGTACAACGTATCGCGAACCATCGCCTGCAACGAGGCCTCGCCTTCGCGCGTGGGCTGCAGGAAGGCGTCGGATGGGACCAGCACATCCGCCTTGCCGAGACGGATGGACGGCTTCGCCAGTTCGACCACCGTTTCGTTGTGCGCCGAAATCCGCGCCAGCCTCAGCCGGACGGCCCAGCGCGCCAATTCGGCGAGGGTGGCGCGGTCGTTCGGCCGTTTCCACCGGAATGAAAGATCGATTCCGGTGTCCGTTTCCGTGACGTGCAAGTCGGCCGTCTCGCGCGGCCGCAGCAGCGCCGCCAGCATCTCGCGCAGCTGCGGGACAAGCGCGGACAAGGACGGTGACAGAACGAGACATTCCTGCATATCGACGATGTCGTGCGAGCGCGCCGCGTGGAACCCGAGCAGCACGCCGCCGTCGGCCCTCTTGACCTTCAGTGACGCGCGCCGCCGCGTGCCGGGCAGAACTTCCACGACCTCTGCCACCGGCGCCTCCACACCGTGGCGCGACAGAGCATCGAGCACCAGCAAGCGCTTGAGAGCGCGGTATTCGGCATCCGCCATGTCCTGATGGGCGCAGCCGCCGCAGTCGCCGAAATGACCGCACAGCACGGTCATGACTTCTTCGCCGCGACGAGGAATTCACGATTACCGTCACCGCCGGCAATCGGGCTGTCCCCTGTGCCAGCAACCGTCCAGCCAGACTGTCCGCCGAGCCAGGCAACGATGCCTTTCACTGCGTCTTCCTGTGCCGCCATGTCCTTGACGAGACCGCCCTTGCCCACCCACTCGCGCCCGACCTCGAACTGCGGCTTGATCAGCGCGATCAACCAAGCGCCATCCCCCGCGAGTTTCAGCACCGGCGGGAGCACCAGTCTGAGGCCAATGAAGCTGACATCGGCGACGATGGCATCGACCGGTTCCGGGATCTGCGTCGACGTGAGGTCGCGCGCATTGATGCCTTCGAGCCGGATCACGCGCGGATCGGCGGCGAGCTTCGCGCGCAACTGCCCGTGGCCGACATCGACCGCATAGATCTTGTGTGCGCCGCGTTCGAGCAGGACTTCGGTGAAGCCGCCGGTGGACGCGCCGACGTCAATACAAACGAGCCCTGCCGGCGACAACCCGAACTGATCCAGTGCGGCAACAAGCTTCAGGGCGCCGCGCGACACATAGGGATGCGGCTTTCCGTAGGCGACCACCGCGTCCTCGGCGACGATCTGCGAAGGCTTCAGCACCGGCTTCCCGTCGACAGCGACACGGCCCGCACGAATGGCGGCCTGCGCCTCCGTGCGGCTTTCCGCATAGCCATGTTCGACCAGGAACAGGTCGGCGCGAGCGCCTGACGTCATGCGATCTGGCTGAGGGCCGCGGCGTCCTGCGCACGGCCGAGCGCGCTGAGCGCCGCAGCCGCGATCGAGTTCGCATCCAGGCCAGCGGCAGCGTACATGCGCTCCGGCGTGTCCTGGTTCTGGAAGCGATCCGGCAGGACCATCGGGCGGATTTTCAGCCCGCCGTCGAGAGGGCCTTCCCACGCCAGGAACTGCATCACGTGACTGCCGAAGCCGCCGACGGCGCCTTCTTCCACAGTCAGCAGCACCTCATGCTCACGCGCCAGCCGGCGGATCAGATCGCGATCCAGCGGCTTGGCGAAGCGGGCGTCCGCCACCGTCGCCGAAAGTCCGTAGGCGGACAGCTTTTCGGCCGCCAGCAGCGCTTCGTTCAGGCGCGTGCCCAGGCTGAGGATGGCGATGGAGTTACCCTCGCGCACGATGCGGCCCTTGCCGATTTCCAGCGGCGTACCTTCGCGCGGGCGCTCCAGCCCGAGACCTTCGCCGCGCGGATAGCGCACCGCGCTCGGGCAGTCGTCGATCTGCGCGGCGGTCGCCACCATATGCGTCAGCTCCACCTCGTCCGACGCCGCCATGACCACGAAGCCCGGCAGCGTCGCCAGGTAGGTCACGTCGAATGATCCGGCATGAGTCGCGCCGTCAGCGCCGACCAAGCCGGCACGGTCCATCGCGAAGCGTACGGGAAGCGACTGAATCGCCACATCGTGCACAACCTGGTCGTAGGCACGCTGCAGAAAGGTCGAATAGATCGCACAGAACGGCTTGAGACCGTCGGCGGCGAGACCGGCCGCAAAAGTCACGGCATGCTGTTCGGCAATGCCGACGTCAAAGCTGCGATCCGGAAACTCCCGGGCGAAGTGGTCCACGCCGGTGCCGGCGGGCATCGCGGCGGTGATCGCCACGATACGCTTGTCCTTCCGGGCTTCGGCGATCAGCGCGTCGGCAAAAACCTGCGTGTAGGACGGCGCCTTGGAATTCGACTTCTTCTGCTCACCGGTGAGCACGTTGAACTTGCTGACACCGTGATATTTGTCGGCGCTGGCTTCCGCCGGCGCATAACCCTTGCCCTTCTTCGTCACGACATGGACGAGGATCGGGCCGTTCTTCATGTCGCGGACGTTTTCGAGCACCGGGATGAGGTGATCAAGATTGTGGCCGTCAATCGGACCGACGTAATAGAAGCCAAGCTCCTCGAACATGGTACCACCGGTGACCATGCCGCGGGCATATTCCTCCGCCCGCCGGGCGCCGATCTCCAAAGGCTTCGGCAACAGATGGGCAAGGCGCTTGCCGAGTTTGCGGATGCCGCGATAGGGCTTGCTCGACACCAGACGCGCCAGATAGGCGCTCATCGCGCCGACCGGCGGAGCGATCGACATGTCGTTGTCGTTGAGGATGACGATCAGGCGCGCATCCTGGCCGCCCGCGTTGTTCATCGCCTCATAGGCCATGCCGGCGCTCATCGAGCCGTCGCCGATCACGGCGACGACATTGTGCGACTTGCCCTGCAGATCCCGCGCGACGGCAAAGCCGAGGCCGGCCGAGATCGAAGTGGACGAATGCGCCGCGCCGAAGGGATCGTATTCGCTCTCCGAACGCTTGGTGAAACCCGAAATGCCGCCGCCCTGGCGCAACGTGCGCATGCGCGGGCGCCGCCCGGTGAGAATCTTGTGCGGATAGGCCTGATGGCCGACGTCCCAGATCAACCTGTCCGTCGGCGTATCGAAGACGTAGTGCAAGGCCACCGTCAGCTCGACGACGCCAAGGCTGGACCCCAAATGCCCGCCGGTCACCGAGACGACGTCGATCAACTCCTTGCGCAACTCGTCGGCGAGTTGGCGAAGGTCGGATTTCGGCAATGCCCGCAGATCGCTCGGCAGGCCGACACCGTCCAAAAGGGACGTTTTACTTGGAACACCCATGAGAACTCCGGTCGCCGCGCTTCTAGAGGCGCGCCCTGCCCCACCCTTTCGCGGCCGCACCCAAAAGGTCAGCCTTTTGAAGGATAAAATCAAGGCGACGATCAGTCATTGGCTTAATCGGACTGCATCCTTGCGCTATAAACTTTTCCAATCTGCCAGGAAGGCTGCGGGCTTTTGCCCGTGTGCGCCAAGACCGGGCACAAAACCCTGACGACGGCAGGGTTGCCGGGCCGCCATCTTGTCAACCATAACAGCCCAGCCTTAAGGGCGGTGTCTGTCCCAGGAGGAAGCCGCACGATATCTTCCACCGGCCGCATTCGCACTGGAGCGGTGGGGCATTTGCGCAACGCCTGGAGACTTTTTGCGGTTGCGGGTGCGTGGGTTTCCCGCGACCGAAGCCGTGATCCTGAAAGCGACGTGCAGCGCGGGACGACTGGCGCAGGCGCACCGGGAATACGGGGCGAAACTGCGCCGGGCTACCGCCGAATGGCAAAGCGGCGCGGCGCGCCGGCCCCTGGCTTCCGCCGACCACAATACGGATCAGATTCTGCCGCACCGCCTCCAGCCTGACGCGGTTCTCCCAGCGCATATTGGGGCCATCCAGCGTGGAAACCTCGCACAGGGCCTCACGCTTCCGCTCATCGGCAATCAGGTTTTCGATGAACGTGATCGAGACAAGCCGTGCGCCGACGGTAAGGGGCCGTACTTCGTGCAGGGTCGTGGAGGGATAGACGATCGCGTCGCCAGGGGGCGTCCTTGAACAGCACCTTGCGGTTTCCGAGATGTATGGTCACCTCGCCGCCGTTGTAGCCCGCCGGATCGGCGAGGAAGACGGTGCAGGACAAGTCGGAACGCAGCTTGATTTCGTGGAACACGGCAGGCCGCCAAGGTTCGGATGTGACGGAAGACTGACAAAGACGCCCGCGCGGAACAAAGGCGGGAAAGCCACAGGCGGCTTTCGCTAGGCCCGTGGCGCCACGTCGAAGGCCACCGTCAAACGCACGCCGTCGTCTACGAACGGCACCGTGCCGTGCCAGTAATAGGAGGGAAACAGAACAAGTTTGCCGACCGCGGGCTTCACCTTGCGGACCGGATGGTCCTGCTCACCGAGATCGAGGTTCGATTCCCCGAACTTCAGCCAACCCTGCTGATCGGCCCCGGCCACCGCGTCGGGCACGGAGACGTAGTAGGCCGAACTGATCCATCCCTCGGGATGAACGTGGTTGGTGTGGAACCCGTTCGAGCGCAAACGGCACGACCACGAGCCGGAAAAGATGAAATCGCCGGTCTTCCGCCTCAGGAACGGATGCGCCGCGTTGTCAGGAAGTCCACGAATGTATTCGGCAACCACGTCCGCGATGCGTTCACGAAACAGCGCAATGGCCGGAATGTTGCTGGCGAACAAATGGCCCGGCGTCTGTGTGCCGCCGCGCAAGGTCTGATCGAACGGCTCGACCCGGCGAGTATGCAGACGCTGCAGTTCTTCGCAGAAGACGCGGTTGAACGCCTCCGTATCGCCGAGGCCGTCCGGTGGCGGTACCTCGTAGACGGAGACATGCTTTTCGATATCCACCAGTTCGTGAAAACGACTGTCGCCGCTTTCGCGATAGGCAAGCGCAAGATGCGCCAAAATCAGCTGGTCCGAGGGCGCGTGACGAAGCGCGTCTTCCAGCACGCGACGAGCGGCACCCGGCTGCCGGCTCTGCAAATAGGCAATGCCGAGTTCCCGATGATGCAAAACCTGCTCGGGTTCGGCGCGAATGGCGGTTTCGAGAAGCGAGATGCTTTCTTCATATCTCTGCTGCGCGGTCAACGTCTGCGCCAACAGATTGACAATATCCCGGCGCTCAGGCGCGGCCTTGGATGCGCGTCTCGCGAGATCTTCGGCGGCTGCGGTATCTTTCAGACGCAAGCGCAACGATGCCTCGGCCAGCAGCAGATCCGGCTTTTCGCCGACCAAATCGCGCGCACGGGCATAGGAAACATAGGCGAGGTCCGTTCTACCCATGGTCCAGGCGACCAAGTTGTGCTGGTAATGTGCCTGCAGGAACTCCGGCGCGAGATCGACCACATGGCGATAGGCGTCGAGTGCCTCATCCTCGCGATGCGCCCGCACCAGCGTATTGCCGAGCGCAAAATAGGCCTCGTAACTGTCCGGGCGCAACGCCGCCGCCTGCCGAAGCGCGCCGATTGCATCGTCGTACCGTTCCAGCTCTGTCAATGCGCGGCCACGATAGTAGTGGGCGCCGAAGTGGCGCGCATTCGCTCGCAAGGCGGCATCCAATCTCGTGAGCGCTTCGGTAGATTCTTTCTTTTCGATCAGCAGAGCCCCCAGCTGCGCCAGGGCATCGGGATACGCGGGCCGCAGGGCGACGGCGCGCCGCAGGGCCGCGAGCGCTTCATCATCGCGATGCTGATCCTGCAGCGTGACACCAAGATTGTAGTAGGCATCCGGGTAATCGCGGTTCAGGGAGAGCGCTCGCCGGAACGCCGCTTCGGCTCCCGCAAGATCATTCTTCCTGCGCAAAAGATTGCCAAAATTGTTATGCAAGGCGGCCTCGCGCGGCGCGGCGACCAGCGCACGCCGCAGGAGTGTCTCGGCTTCATCGAACTGGCCGCGGGCTTTGACGAGGAGCGCAAGGCAGTTGAGGGCGCCGGCAGATGACGGATACGCAGTGACAAGATTCCGGCATGTCTGCTCGGCATCCCCGGAACGCCCCGCATTTCGCAGCTGATCAACGACGGCAAGTCCGCGGGCAAGCTCCGCATCCCCCGCGCCTGGCGGCCTGTTCCCGCTCACACCGTCAACCGAGTTCAAGGGGTTCGGCGCCGATCGGCCCGCCGGTACCCAGCACGATCTTCTCCAGGCGGCTCTCGGCGGCCTTGAGCTTGTTTTCGCAATGGGCCTTCAGCGCCTGTCCGCGTTCGTAGAGCGCGATGGAATCCTCCAGGTCGACCTGCCCCTGCTCCAACCGGGAGACGATGCCTTCAAGCTCCTTGAGAGCGGCCTCGAAGCTGAGCGCATCGACGGTAGAGGTTTCCGGTTTTGCTTTGGGGGACATGCGTTTGCTCTCCATTGGCGGGCGCGCTCGAACGCATGAGGGATAATCACCGCCTGGCAATCGCACAATATGACTAGACGCGATCAGCCGATATTCTTGAAATGTTCTAAAACTTGACGTGTGCGTAATAGAATTTCTCTGTAGTGCTCAAGACGGCGCGCAGTCGTACTTTCTTCGAAGGAAAATGGCTGCATAATTTCTGAGTATATCTGGGGAGTTGCATATAACACTTTGAAAATAAACATTTTTATCGAATTCTTAAGTCACGTAATTTTCACATAAGAACACGGCAATATTTTGTAATAAAAAATCTATCTTCGCAGTGAAATTGATTTAATATTACAGATCAGTGTCTTTCTGACGCCTTCTTGCAACATGTCTTCGCTGAAATTGCCGTTGCGTCAATTCTTTAGATGACGGTTCAGTCACCCACCCCTAGCGTGATTTCCGTTAGGGCAATAACCGTACGGGGGATGCGACCGTGCGCCGACGCGCATCCCTGCCGGCGAATGCCCACGGACAAGTGTCATCGCGACAGAACCAAGGGGGTTCCCGTGTTCAAGATCGAAAGCAACCTACGCTCCACGCTGCTTTTGGGAGCAGCGACCGCAGCAGCCTTCAACCTCTCCTCCGCCGCCTATGCGCAGGAAAATGTCGAAACGGTCATCGTGACGGGTTCGCGCATTCCACAGCAGGGCATCATCAGTTCCAGTCCGGTCACTGCGGTCAGCCAGCAAGAAATGAAGTTTGAGGGGACCACCAACGTCGAAAACCTCTTGAACAATCTGCCGGCAACGGTGGCGGACTATACCGAACAAGCATCGAACGGTGCGACGGGCCAAGCCACCGTTAACCTACGCGGTCTTGGCGCCTCACGGACCCTGGTGCTCGTCGACGGGAAGCGCATTATGCCTTCCGACC
>DAIDUA010000053.1 GCA_027456965.1 Alphaproteobacteria bacterium
CTCGGCAGCCAGCCCGAAGCGACGGGCATCGACTGGAATTCCGTGGTGTTCAAGGGGCTCACGATCCGCGGCATCTACGGCCGCATGTTCGGCGAGACCTGGTACAAGCTGACCTCGATGATCCAGAGCGGCATTGACATCGCCCAGATCATCACCCACCGCTTCTCCTACAAGGATTTCCAGAAAGGTTTTGACGTCATGCGCTCTGGCAATTCGGGGAAAGTCATCCTCGATTGGAGCGAGTTATGACTACCGCGCTCGACCGTTCGCTGGGCGCCGACCTTGCGGCCATGGAGAAGGCCGGCACGCTGAAGAGCTTCCGCCACATCACCGGCCCGATGGACACCGAAGTCACCATGGCCGAGAAGTCCGGCCGCGTGCTGGTGCTGTCCTCCAACAACTACCTTGGTCTTGCCGACCATCCGGAAGTCGTTGCCGCGGGCAAGAAGGCGCTCGACGAATATGGCGCCGGTACGGCTTCGGTGCGCTTCATCTGCGGCACGTTTTCCATCCACGACGAGATCGAGAAGGTCCTCGCTCGTTTGTCGCATACGGAAGGTGCGCTCACTTATGTTTCCTGCTGGACGGCCAATACCGGGCTGATCCCGGCCGTCGCCGGCGCGGACGATGCGCTGGTGTCCGACGAACTCAACCACGCCTCGCTGATCGACGGCTGCCGCGGCGCCAAGGCCAGGCGGCTCGTCTACAAGCATTCCGACATGAAGGACCTTGAGGCGAAGCTTGCCGAGGTGAAGGGCGCGCGGCGCGTCTTTATCGTCACCGACGGCGTGTTCAGCATGGAAGGCGATGTTGCCCGCCTGCCGGAGATCATCGCCCTGGCGCGAAAATTCGACGCCTCGACCATCCTCGATGACTCGCATGGCGTTGGCGTCATGGGCAAACACGGCCGCGGGACCGCCGAGCATTTCGGCGTGGAAGGCGAGGTCGACATCATCACCGGCACGCTTGGCAAGGCGCTCGGCGGCGCGGCGGGCGGCTATGTCGCCGGGTCGAAGACGCTGGTGAACTATCTGCAGCAGGTTTCGCGCCCGCAATTGTTTTCCAACGCCCTGCCGGCGACCATCGCCGCCAGCGCCATGAAGGCCATCGAAGTCCTGGAGCGCGAGCCGGGCCGGGTCGAGCGGCTGCACGCCATCACCAGGAAGGTGCGCGACGGGCTGAAGGCGCGCGGTTTCAAGCCGCTTGAAGGCGAATCGGCCATTGTGCCCATCATCGTCGGCGACACGGCCTTCGCCATCCGCATGAGTCGGGAGCTGCTGGCGGAGGGCATCTTCATTACGGGCTTCGGCTATCCGGTGGTGCCGGAAGGAACCGCCCGTCTGCGTATCCAGATGTGCGCCGCGCTGACCGACGAGCAGATCGACTTCGCGCTGGCCACCTTCGAGAAGGTCGGCAAAAGGCTCGGCGTCGTTTGAAGCGCGTTGCGGGGCAGGGCGCACTTTGCTAAGCACGACGTCTGGAATTTCCGGAGCTTGCACGCGCCATGGTCCAATTCACTTTGCCCAAAGGCAGCAAACCCAAGAAGGGCAAGGTGTGGGAAGCTCCCAAGGCCGCGAATGGCAAAAAAGCCAAACGTACCAAGGAGTTCCGGGTTTATCGTTACGATCCGGTTGAAGGCGGAAACCCGCGCATCGACACCTATGAGGTCGACCTGAGCAGCTGCGGACCGATGGTCCTGGACGCGCTGATCAAGATCAAGAACGAGATCGATCCGACACTGACCTTCCGTCGCTCTTGCCGCGAAGGCGTCTGTGGGTCCTGCGCCATGAATATTGCCGGCGGCAACACGCTGGCCTGCACGAAGGCCATCACGGACGTGTCCGGACCGGTCGCCGTCTATCCCTTGCCGCACATGCCCGTGGTCAAGGACCTGGTGCCGGACATGACGCATTTCTATGCGCAATACGCCTCCATCGGGCCGTATCTGCAGACCAAGACGCCGCCGCCGGAAACCGAGTGGAAGCAGTCGCCGGAGGACCGCGCCAAGCTGGACGGCCTTTACGAGTGTATCTTGTGTGCTTGCTGCTCGACATCGTGCCCGAGCTACTGGTGGAACTCCGACCGCTATCTCGGCCCGGCGGCGCTGCTGCAGTCCTACCGCTGGCTGGCGGACAGCCGCGACGAAATGACCGGCGAGCGTCTGGACAATCTCGAGGATCCGTTCCGCCTCTATCGCTGCCACACGATCATGAACTGCGCGAATGCTTGTCCGAAGGGCCTGAACCCCGCCAAGGCCATCGGCGAGATCAAGCAGATGATGGTCAAACGCAGCGTGTGACGCGGTCTTCCTGGCTCACCGCGGTTTGGCGGGACGCGATTGCGTGCGCGGCCGAGGCGTCTGCGGCGACTCTATGAAGCGGTAGAATTCCTGTTCGGCTTGCGTGACGTACCGCTCCTTGTGCCTGAGCGCGAAGAACTGTCGCTTCGGCAAGGCGAGGTTGAGCGCTACGAGCGTGCCCGATTTGAGCGGCACGGCGACCACCAGCTTGGAGAGCAGTGCGGCTCCGGCGCCGTCCAATACCGCGGCTCGAACCGCCTCGTTCGACGGCAGTTCGAGGACTATGTCGAGTTCCGGCACTGCGATGCCGAGTCCGGACATGGCCGCCTCGAAGAGGATACGCGTTCCCGAACCCTGCTCCCGGGACACCCACCGCAGGCGCTTGATGTCGGCGGGCTGTATCGCGCGCTTCTTCGCCTCCGGCAGAGTCGAGCTGATCACCAGAGCCAGCTCGTCTTCCGCGACCGGCGTTAGCGACAAAGCGGCATCGTCGACGGCAGCCTCGACGAAACCAAGATCGGCGGCGCCCTCACGGACCATTGTCGTGACGGTTTCGGTGTTGCCGATGGTCAGGCTGACCGTGATACCGGGATGGGTGGCGCGATAGCGGTGCATCAGCGGCGGCAGCCAGTAATTGCCCACGGTCTGGCTGGCGGCGAGCGCCAGGGAGCCGCGCTTGAGGCCGGCGAGAGCGGCGAGAACCGTCTCGGCCGCCGACGCCCTGGCAAGGACGGCGCGCGCCTCGTTGAGGAACAGCCGTCCCGCCTGCGTCAACTCGATCCGGCGTCCGATCCGGTTGAACAGCTTGGTCGCATAACGCGCTTCGAGCGCCGCCACCGCCGCGCTCGTCGCCGACTGCGTCAGGTGGAGGTCGCGCGCCGCCTGGGTTACATGCTCGCGTTCGGCCACCGCCACAAAGATGCGAAGCTGTTCCAGGGTCATCGCGATCGAGTCACGTCGTCATCCTGACCAGCATCAGACTGAATCCGGCGATGAAAAGAAAGGCGGCCAGTCCAAGAATGAGTGGTCGCAGGCCCTTCGCGCGCAGCTTGCGGATGTCGGTTTCCAGGCCCATGGCGGCCAGCGCCACCGAAAGCAGAAAGGTCGTTGCCGCGACGATCCCGGCCTTGATGTCGGTGGGGATGGCGACCACGCTATTGATGCCGACCAAGGCGATGAAGCCAAGCACAAACCATGGCATCGGGACGGGCCTCGCCTGGTGGCGGTGCCCGCTTTTGTGCGGGTGGCTGCGGCTCATCAGGCCGAGCGAAATCACCACCGGCGCCAGCATCATCACGCGGGACAACTTGGCGATCGTGGCGAAATCGCCGGCCTGTTTGCCGTCCTGGTAGGCGGCCGCCACCACCTGGGCGATCTCATGGATCGATGACCCTGCCCACAGCCCATAGGCGTGTGGCGGCAGATGCAGCCCCCCCTCCACGAGGGGGTAGCAAAACATGGCGACGGAGCCGAACACCGTCACGCACGCGACCGCATAGGCAACGTCCTCGTCCGGGGCGTCCGTCACGGTGTTGGTCGCGATGACGGCCGATGCTCCGCAGATCGACGTGCCTGCGGCAATCAGTTCCGCAAGCTTGCGATCTACGCCGAGCATGCCGCCAAGCCATTTGGTGAAAGCGATGGTGCTGACGAGCGTGATCAGGATCACGGCGATCCCAGTTGCTCCGACCTGAGCCACCTGTTCGGCCGTCAGTTGCAGCCCAAGAAGGATGATGGCGAGCCGCAGAATCTTGCGCAGCGAGAAGGTGACGCCGGGTCTCGCCCGTGCGGGTGTGCCCACGAGGTTGTGGAAGGCGATGCCGATGAGGATGGCGAGGATCATGGGGCTGAGGAGCGAGACGCCAGGTATCTCGCGCAGTGCGAATGATGCGCCGGCGATCGCCGATGTCAGGAGCACGCCCGGCACAACAGCGCCCCACGGCGCTTTGCGATCAGCCTGCGGCCGATGCAGAGAACGCGCCCCCGCGGAAGGCACATGGGGTTCGGTTTCAGGTATGATCGTGCTCACGGCTTGCTCCAAGGTTTCGGGCGAGCCGAACCTTCGCATCCGTCTATCAATCGATCCAATTCATTATTCTACATAAAGCAATCGAAAAAAACGAACGAATGGTCGGCGGAGGAATACATTGGCACCGGGCGCGACGTCTGCCGCGTGACGCCGGTGCGCTTTGTGCGCAACCATGCGACGTTAGCAGGCCGCCTGTGCGAGATGCGCAGCCATCGTGTAGTCAGGGCCGATTGCTTGAGGCGTGGACTGGCCCGACAGATCGATGGTCTCGAGGAAGGAACCGGATTGAGGATCGTATTTGTCCACGGACATGCTCTGGATCGTTCGCGCAGAACAATCGATCTGCACGAGAAACACGATTTCGGGATGATTTGAGTCATGCCATTTTGTCATGGCCATGCTGCCGTTATGTGCAACCGTGCTAGGTGCGTAATAGAACGTGGTGCCCTGGTAGTCGAAAAATTGCGTCCAGTCGCTTTGTGCAACAGCCGGCACCGGACCAAAAAACATGACTGCTCCGCATGCGATGCTAAGAACTTGCTTCTTCATGATAGCCCCCGGTTCAAGATCGAGCAGCTGCGTCGGCAGTCACTCCCGATAGACCAGCGCGGGCCCTGAGCATGCGCCAGAGCAGTGCCTCGGCCAACTGTGTCAGTCTTCCCTGCGGATCTACGCCCACGGCTTTTGCCACCATCTGCGTCAACTTCCGGATGTGTCGGCGACGATAGATGCGCAGGGTAGTGTTGTACCCAGCCTTCGCGAAGGCGGTCCGGACATAGGGTTTGGCGGCTTCCTGACCCGCAGGGACGGTGGCGCAGTAATAGGCGTATGCGAGTTCGTCGTCGTCGGACTCGGTGATGCGGCCAACCGCAAGCAGCAGCTTCTTCCAGAAGGGGAGGTCGGGTTCGTCCTGTCTATGAAGCATCTCGAAGAACAGCTTGTAGTGTCGGAATTCATCGGCGGCGATCCGTCCGGCGATCTCTTCTAGGACTGGTTCGCTGGTGGCGTCCTTGATAGCGGAGTAATAGGAGGATGTGCCGCTTTCCACCACGCAACGCGCGATCATTTCGCCGCGTCGCGAGCCGCGCACCGACATTTCGTCCATGCTGGCGAAATGTGCCGGCCGGTAGCCTTTGTGGAACCGTGCGAATGTCTCGTCCAACCTGAAGCTGGGGTCTGCCATTTCCGCCCAACGGCCAAGAGACCTGCCATGCTGGCCTTCTTCTCGCCCCCATTCTTCGATGGAAGCGAGCGTCTCGGGCCCTGCATCCTTGAAGATGCGCTTGAGGTAGGCGACGTAATCGGGCGCGTTGAATTCGACAAGGGCGGCGGCTTTGATGGCGGCCAGCATCCATGGTTCGACTTTCGCGGCATCGAACTTCGCCCAGTCGATATCGTCCAGGCTCCAGCCTTGTTTGTACAGTTTGCCGTCGGGCATCGTTGCGTCCGTTATAGTCTTTTGCAGTGCGGCATATCTCTTATACCAAACAGGTGCGCTGTTTAGGAACCTCTGCACCGCATTTCCGCTGATTTATAACCACAAGAAAAACACGAGAATACACTGACAACATCCGCTATTATCCGCGTCCGAGCGTCTGTTTGGGGCAGGCGTCTGGCTGCCCGTGGGTTCGAAAGCCGCCCGTCTCGCGTTGAGGAAACGGGACTTCGAGCATTGGCCTGACCGGCCATTCACGAAAGGGACCTTCATATGAAAACACAAATTAGGCTAGCTGCACTCGCGACCGTGTTCACCTTCTCGGGAGCCATGGCACTCGCGCAGGGCACGATGAGCGGACCGATGAACGACAATTCGCTCGTTCCAGGTGCTGCGCCGCAGAGCGCTTTGCCAAGCATTCCAGTTGGGAACCACTATGTTTGCTACCCGGTGAAAGGGGCCCAATTCAAGCCGCGCACGGCGACGTTTCGCGATCAGTTCGGGGCATGGACGGTGACCGTGATCGGAATCACACGCCTTTGCGCACCGGCCGAGAAGCGGGCCGACGGCAAAGTCTATGAGATGGTGAACAAAGGCCTGCACCTGACCTGCTATACGATCCGCTATCAGGGAGGGGCATTACCGCCGGTCATGACCAACGATCAGTTCGGGCCGCAGAAACTTACACTCGCGCCCGCCACGGAAGTATGCCTGCCGGCAGGAAAGGCACCGATCCGCTGAGTGACTGACGTATTGCGGCTTCGCGGTCCCTTAGGGTCGCGGAGCCGCTCCGTTACAACGCCGCGCGCACGCCTTTCAGATAGTCCAGTCTCTCCTGGGCTTTTGCGCGTTCGTCATCGTTCTTCGCCAGCGTAACATCTTCTTCGGTATTCTTGATCCGCTGGTCGAGCGCGGTGGGATCCATCTCGGCAACAGGTACAGATTCTTCCGCCAGAACGGTCAGTTTGCTGGGCGAGATTTCCACGAAGCCGCCGATCACATAGAAACGCTTGTCGCCATTGGTGCCGCCTTTCACGTCGATCACGCCCGGCCTCAGCGTGGAGATCAGCGGCATGTGGCCGGCCATCACGCCCATGTCGCCTTCCGTACCGGGAACGGTGACCATCTCGGCCTCTTCTGAGAGAAGCAGCCGCTCGGGCGAGACGAGGTCGAAGGCGATTTTGTCGGTCATCGATTATGCCGCTTCCGCCGCCAGTTTCTGTGCCTTGGCGACCGCGTCCTCGATGGTGCCGACCATGTAGAACGCCGCCTCGGGTAAGTGATCATATTCGCCGTTGACCACCGCTTTGAAGCTGCGGATCGTGTCCTTCAGGTCGACGAACAAACCAGGGAACCCGGTGAATACTTCCGCGACGTGGAAGGGCTGGCTGAGGAAGCGTTCGAGCTTGCGCGCCCGCGTCACCGTGACCTTGTCCTCTTCCGACAGTTCGTCCATGCCCAGAATGGCGATAATGTCCTGCAGGCTCTTATAGCGCTGCAGCGTCTCCTGCACCTGACGAGCGACCTCGTAATGCTCCTGGCCGACAACGCGCGGGTCGAGAATGCGCGAAGTGGAGTCCAGCGGATCCACTGCCGGATAGATGCCCTTTTCGGCGATCTGGCGTGACAGCACCGTGGTGGCGTCTAAATGCGCGAAAGACGTGGCGGGCGCCGGGTCCGTCAGGTCGTCGGCGGGCACATAAATCGCCTGCACCGAGGTGATCGAGCCCTTGGTCGTGGTGGTGATGCGCTCCTGTAGTTCGCCCATATCGGTGGCGAGTGTGGGCTGATAGCCCACCGCCGAGGGGATACGGCCGAGCAGAGCAGACACCTCCGAACCGGCCTGCGTGAAGCGGAAGATGTTGTCCACGAAGAACAGCACGTCCATGCCTTGGTCGCGGAAATATTCGGCGACGGTCAGACCCGTGAGCCCGACGCGCGCGCGCGCGCCCGGCGGCTCGTTCATCTGGCCAAAGACCAGCGAGCACTTCGAACCCTCGGTAGAACCTTTCTTCGGGTCCTTGTTGACTCCTGACTCGATCATCTCGTGATAGAGGTCATTGCCTTCGCGCGTGCGTTCGCCGACGCCGGCGAACACCGAATAGCCGCCGTGCTTCTTGGCGATGTTGTTGATGAGTTCCTGGATGATCACGGTCTTGCCGACGCCCGCGCCGCCAAACAGGCCGATCTTGCCGCCGCGCGCGTAGGGCGCCAAAAGGTCGATGACCTTGATGCCGGTGACGAGGACCTGTGATTCTGTGGATTGTTCGACGAAGGATGGCGCCTCGGCGTGAATGGGGCGGCGTTCGACGCCCGAGATCGGACCGCATTCGTCTACGGGCTCGCCGATGACGTTCATGATGCGCCCGAGCGTGCCTTCGCCAACCGGAACCGCGATGGCTAGGCCCGTGTCCGTGACCTTTTGGCCGCGGACTAGGCCATCGGTCGTGTCCATGGCGATGGTGCGCACGGTGGATTCGCCCAGATGCTGCGCGACTTCGAGCACCAGTCGGTGACCGTTGTTGTCGGTTTCCAGCGCGTTCATGATTTGCGGCAGGTGTCCCTCGAACTGGACGTCCACCACCGCGCCAGTGACCTGCGTCACACGGCCCATTTTGTTGCTGCTCGGCATGGCATTCATTGCGTTACTTCCTTCGAAACAAGATCAGACGACAGTGAGCGTGACAGGCACGTTGCCGCGCGTCGCTCTCGAGTAGGGGCATATCTGGTGGGATTCAGCGAGCAACGCCTCGACCTTGGCCTTGTCGGCACCGGGAACGTGAAGTGTGATGTCGACCTTGAGCGCGAAGCTGATCTCGTCCTTATCGAGCGTCACTTGCACGCCGACCTCTGCCTGCGCCGGGTCAATGCCGTGCTTGCGGCCCAGCGCAATCACCGCCTGATTGAAGCAGGCCGAATAGCCGAGAGCGAACAGCTGCTCGGGATTATGGCCGTCACCGGCGCCTCCCAGCTCCTTGGGGAAGGACATCGAGAGCGCTAGCGCGCCGCCGTCGAGATGGGCGCGGCCCTGACGGCCGCCCTTACTCGTTGCTTTTGTAATGTACGCCATGGTCAATTCTCCGGGTTCACAGGGCTTCCGCGCCCGAGATGATTTCGATCAGTTCCTTGGTGATCTGCGCCTGCCGCGTGCGGTTGTAGATCAGCGTCAACTTGTCGATCACTTCGCCGGCGTTGCGTGTTGCGCCGTCCATGGCCGTCATCTTCGCGCCGAACTCGCCGGCGACGTTCTCCAGCAGCGCGTGAAAAATCTGGACACTGACGTTGCGCGGCAGCAGATCGGCCAGGATTTCCGTTTCGTCGGGTTCGTATTCATAGACCGTTCCATTCACCGCAGCCGGGGTTTGCTGAATAGGGGCTGGGATAAGCTGATGCGCGGTAGGTATCTGGCTTATGATCGACTTGAAACGGGAATAGATAACGGTCGCCACGTCGAAGGCGCCTTCATCGAACATCTGTAGCACGCGCCTGCCGACGGCCTGTGCGTTGACAAAGCCGACGCGCTTGACAGCGGTGAATTCGACCGTGTCGACGATCATGTGGCCGTATTGGCGCTTCAACTGATCGCGCCCCTTGCGACCGACGCACAGGATCGTCACCCTTTTTCCGCGCGCCGTCAGCTCCTCAATTTTCAGCTTGGCCAGCCGCACTATGTTGGTATTGAAGCCGCCGCACAGCCCGCGATCTGCGGTCGCAACGATGAGCAGATGCGTGTCGTCCTTGCCCGTGCCGCGCAGCAACCTGGGAGCGCCGGGATTGTCCTTCAATCCTCCCGCGAGGCTGGCGATCACCGCGGCCATCTTCTCGGCATAGGGGCGCGCGGCAACGGCGGCGTCCAGCGCGCGGCGAAACTTTGAGGCCGCCACCATCTGTTGGGCCTTGGTGATTTTGCGCGTCGCCTTGACCGAGGCGATACGGTTGCGGAGTGATTTCAGGCTCGCCATTACGCGAAGGCTTTCACGAATTCGTCCAGGATCGACTTCAGCTTGGTTTCGATTTCCGGCGTCAGCACGTTGCCGGAGCGGATGGCGTCGAGCACGTCTCTGTACTTGGTGCGCATCAGCTGCAGCAGGCCGGCCTCGAAGCGGCCGACATTGGCGACGGTCAGCTTGTCGAGATAGCCGCGCATGCCGGCAAACAGTGAGATTACCTGTTCCTCAACCGGCATCGGCGTGAACTGCGGCTGCTTCAGCAGTTCGGTAAGCCGCGCGCCGCGATTGAGCAGGCGTTGGGTGGACGCGTCGAGGTCGGAGCCGAACTGGGCGAACGCCGCCATTTCACGGTATTGCGCGAGGTCCAGCTTGATCGAACCCGAGACCTGCTTCATCGCTTTCACCTGCGCGCTCGACCCCACGCGGCTGACCGAGATGCCGACGTTCACCGCCGGGCGGATGCCCTGGTAGAACAGTTCGGTCTCCAGGAATATCTGCCCGTCGGTGATCGAGATCACGTTGGTCGGAATGTACGCCGACACATCGTTGGCTTGGGTCTCAATGACGGGCAGGGCGGTCAGTGAGCCGCTGCCGAAATCGGGATTGAGCTTCGCGGCGCGTTCCAGCAACCGGGAATGCAGATAGAATACGTCGCCCGGATAGGCTTCGCGCCCTGGCGGACGGCGCAGCAGCAGCGACATCTGGCGATAGGCGACGGCCTGCTTCGACAGATCATCATAGATGATGAGTGCGTGCATGCCGTTGTCACGGAACCATTCACCCATGGCGCAGCCTGCAAACGGCGCCAGGAACTGCAGTGGCGCGGGTTCGGAGGCGGTGGCAGCGACGACTGTCGTGTATTCCATCGCGCCAGCGTCTTCGAGGGTCTTGACGATCTGCGCCACCGTGGAGCGTTTCTGGCCGATAGCGACATAGATGCAATAGAGCTTCTTCTTCTCGTCACCGCTGGCGTTGATGTTCTTCTGGTTGATGATCGTGTCGACGATGATGGCTGTTTTGCCGGTCTGGCGATAGCCGATGATAAACTCGCGCTGGCCACGGCCAATCGGGATCAACGCGTCGATGGCCTTGATGCCGGTCTGCATCGGCTCGTTCACAGAGCGGCGCGGAATAATGCCGGGTGCCTTGACGTCCACGCGACGACGTTCGGCGACATTCGTGATCTCGCCTTTGCCGTCGATGGGTTGGCCAAGCGGATCGACGACACGGCCGAGCAATCACTTGCCGACCGGCACGTCGACGATGGCGCCGGTGCGCTTGCAGATTTCGCCTTCGCCTATGCTGACGTCGGACCCGAAGATCACCACGCCGACATTGTCGGTCTCGAGGTTCAGGGCCATACCCTTGATGCCGCCCGGGAACTCGACCATCTCGCCTGCCTGGACGTTGTCGAGCCCGTATACGCGTGCGATGCCGTCGCCGACGCTCAGCACTTGGCCGACTTCGCTGACTTCGGCTTCGGCGCCGAAATTTTGGATCTCGCGTTTCAGAATGGCGGAGATTTCGGCCGGTTGGATATTCATGTCGCTACTTCCTTCGTTCCATCACGTTCCGTCATCCTGCAAGACAGGCTTGACGCTTGAGCCAACTCGTCGTGCGGCGTCTGAAGACGCCACGCACGACATACGAATTCATCCGCCTCTCATTGCTGCGCGCACGCCGTTCAACTTGGCGCGCAGAGAGGAATCGATCATGCGTGACCCCACCTTCACCACAAGGCCGCCGAGAAGCATGGGATCAACGCGCGCTGAAAGCCGCGGCTCACGGCCGAGCTTGGATTTGAGCGCGAGTTTGAGTTCGGCTGTTTCGGCGTTGCTAAGCGGGCGTGCAGACGCGACTTCTGCGTCGATTTCGCCGTGCTGTCGGGAGAGAAGCGCTTCAAAATCGCGGATGGCGTCGAGCAGCACGAACAATCGGCGCTTCGACGCGAGCAGCAGCACGAAGTGTTTGGTCAACGGCGCCGCCGCCATCTTGTCGAGGATTGCGGCCATCCCCTTGGCTTGTTCGGCGCGGCTGAAAATAGGGGCGCGGACGAAGCGGGCGAGATCGGCGCTTTGTAGGATCATCGTCTTGAGAGCCTCGAAGTCGCGGGCCACCGTGTCGGCGGATTTCTCCTCCAGCGCGAGCTCGAAAACGGCGAGGGCGTAGCGCCCCGCAATCCCGGAAATATGAGCTTCGTCTGCCAAGCGTGCCCCATTTCATGAAGGCTACCGGAATCTGTCCCTTAAGCCCGCCATAACCATTTGATTCAAAGAAGAAATTTACCACAACGCGCGAATCTTAATTCGCACGCGCGCTGCCCTTAGCATGGGCGAGGGAACAGGCGCAATATTACACCGACGGCCCAGGTGTCGCGGCAGGCTCTTACCGCACGCCTTTGAACATGCGGGATAGGCGGAACTCGAGTGGCCAATCCCACAGCGCGGCAGCATTGGTGAAATCGACCGACGCGAGCACAACGAACACTTTCCCCATCAGGTTCCCATACGGCACGTAGCCGACGCCGCCCTCAAATGGCGGAACGCGGCTATCGGAGGAGTCATCGCGATTGTCGCCCATCATAAAAAGGCAGCCCTTGGGCACCACATAAACATCAGTGTTATCGAACGGCCCATCCCAGCGCCATTTGTAGATCGGGTGCTCGACGCCATCGGGCAGCGTTTCAATGAATTTCGGGACGGCAACGTAGCTGCCTGCGCCAGGTTCATCGGGACCAGCTTCGACCTCGCCGGCTCCATCGGGTCGCAAGGGCAACTCGCGGCCATTAATCCAGAGACGGCCTTGCTTCATTTGGATTCGGTCGCCGGGCAGGCCGATGACGCGTTTGACGTAGGTCACGCTCGTGTCGCTGGGCAAACGAAAGACGACGACGTCACCGACCTTCGGCATCTGGCCTAGGAAACGGCCGGCAGGAGAGGGGCCGTTCATGTACGGAATCGAATACCTGCTGTAGCCATAGGGAAATTTGGCGGCGAGAGTCAGGTCACCGATCGCTAGGGTGGGCTGCATTGATCCTGACGGCACGTAGAATGGCTGGGCAACGATCGTCGTCACCGCGAACACCACGACGACGGCCAGCACAGGCTCTTTGAGCCAGGTCAACGTCGCGCGGACGTCTTTGCGGGCAAAAAAAGTGGTGAAAGGCGCACGCAACGACTGGCTCTGACGGCGCGCACGCGCCAGCCAATCGGCCGGATCGAATGTCATGGAATAGAAGCCCTTTCGAATGTCCCTACGGATGTCGGGTCTTTTCTTCGTAATTTCAAGTCTTTCTGTGAAGGCAGCCTTGCCGCGAGGAGGGCGTACCTGCTTCACTGGCTATCCATAGCCGCGCAATCTGGAGGTGTCTCATGAAATCCTTGTGTGTCAGTCTTGTATTGCTTTGCGGCTTGGCCGCAATACCGGCGCGTGCCGCCTTGGCGGTTGGCGCTACGGCCCCGAATTTCACCGCGAAGGCCTCGCTCGGCGGTAAGGAATTCGACTTCTCGCTTGCTGACGCGCTGAAGAAGGGGCCTGTGGTGCTGTACTTCTATCCGGCAGCGTTCACCAAGGGCTGCACCATCGAAGCACATGATTTCGCCGAAGCCACGGACAAGTTTGCCGCCCTGGGCGCCACGGTGATCGGCGTCAGCCACGACAGCATCGCCACGCTCGATAAATTCTCAGTCAGCGAATGCCGTAGCAAGTTTGCAGTCGTCGCCGACCCGAACGGAACGGTGATCAAGGAATATGACGCGGTCCTCCAAAAGAATCCTGCCTATGCCGACCGCATTTCGTACGTGATTTCGCCGGACAACAAGGTGCTCTTTACCTATACCAACATGAACCCCGACAAGCATGTCGAATTGACTATGGCGGTCGTGAAGAAGTGGCGGGAGGATCATCCCTGATCCGGCATCCTTGACGGGCGGCGTGCCGGCTGTAGAAGGTTTGCGGGCAAAGAGGTCCCATGCCGCGCAAACTTACCCAGCTTGGCCGCCGCGTTCCGCTTCCAAGGTCGCCTGAGGACGCAAAACTGGAGGTGGTGGCTAATCCGCATCCCGGCAGCAATTATGTTGTCAGGTTCACGGCACCGGAGTTCACTTGCTTGTGTCCGGTGACCGGCCAGCCGGATTTTGCGCATTTGGTCATCGATTGCTGCCCGGCAAAAGGCCTCATTGAGTCCAAGTCGTTGAAGCTGTTTCTTTCCAGCTTCCGCAACCACGCCGCGTTCCACGAGGATACGACGCTTCTTATCGCCAAAAGGGTTACGGCGGCGATCAAGCCGAAGTACCTGCGAATCGCCGGCTACTTGTATCCGCGCGGCGGCATACCTATCGACGTGTTCTGGCAGACAGGCCGGCTGCCCCCGGGCGTATGGCTGCCGGATCTTGAGGTAGAGCCTTATCGCGGTCGTGGCTGAGCCGCCAGTTTTTCGCACGCGGCGTGGCGGTGGCAGGACATCACGTGGTCGTTGACCATGCCAACGGCCTGCGCGAAGGCGTATACAATCACCGGTCCGCAGAAGTTGAAGCCGCGCTGCTTCAATTCTTTCGCGAGACCTTCGCTCATCGACGTCTTGGCAGGAACCTGCATGGGCGATTTGTAGTGGTTGACGCGCGGCCGCCCGCCCACATGCTTCCAGATCAGGTGGGAAAAGCCACCCGGCTCTTTTTCCTGGATGTTCAGCCATAAACGCGCGCCCTTGATCGCCGCCTCGATCTTGGCGCGGCTGCGAATGATGCCTTCGTCCTTCAGCAACCTGTTGGTTTCGCGCTTGCCATAGCGTGCAATCTTTTCGGGATCGAAATTGTCGAAGGCGCGGCGGAAATTTTCTCGCTTGCGCAGGATCGTGATCCAGGAAAGGCCCGCCTGGAATCCGTCAAGTACGAGCTTTTCGTAGAGCGCTTGGTCGTCGTATTCTGGTACGCCCCATTCGAGGTCATGATAGGCGACGTAAAGCGGGTCTTCGCCCGGCCAATGGCAGCGAACCTGCTCGTCCGTCACCGCCTGGTCTTGCGCTTTTTGGCAACCTTCTTCTTTTTCTGGGGTGCTTTGGGTGTTGCCTTCTTCGCGGTTTTTTTCACCGCTTTCGCCTTGATCTTTGCCTTGGGCTTCGGCATCGCCGTCAATGTCGCTTCCAGCTTATTGCCGTCTAGATCGAGGACGAAGGCGCCATAATAATCCGGGCCGTAATCGGGCCGTGGTCCGGGCTCGCCATCGTTCGTGCCGCCATTGGCGAGCGCAGCAGAATGAAAGCGATGCACTGCATCCTTGCTGCGGGCAATGAACCCGATATGGACGCCGTTGCCAGCGTTGGCCGCCTGCTGATTGTGCGGTAGCTGCACCCAGAACGAAGGATACTTGTCGCCGTAGGCAACGGCATACGGCAGGAACTCCATGACCCGTTTGTAGCCGAGCGCCGCGAGAGCGGCGTCATAGAATGTCGTCGCACGTTCGACGTCGTGCACCCCCACGGAAACATGATGCAGCACGGTCCCCACCTCCATGGATTCTAAGGATACTCTGATCCGCCTACGACGCGCGTCAAGGGGAAAGCCAGTCCGGTTTTGTCACAGTCACGGCCAAACCGGCCGCTTCGAGCGGTGCACCGGCCGCTTCCGCCAGCCGATCCAATCTGATCAGCGCAAACCCGCGCGTACCGTAGCTGGATGTCACCGCGCCGATGTCCTGGCCCTTTGCCTCCACCGGGGTACTCGCGGCGGGCAGCGGGCTGCCGTCCTTTGTTGCGACGACCAGCAGACGTTTGCGGTCTTTTCCGCGATGCTTCATGCGAGCCGTCAGTTCTTGTCCGACGTAACAGCCCTTGTCGAATGAAATGGCGTGCAATTCGTCGAGGTCCGCGTCCATGGCGAACATTCTGTCGGACCCAAAATCCAGCCCCTCCGGGACACCCTGATCGAGCCTTGTGGCGCAGTACACATCGTCGCCGACAAGCAATTGTAGATCCGCCTTGGTCGAAATCGAACGCCTGCCCAACGCCGGCAGACGTGGATCGATGAAGCCTCCATTCAGAGTCGTAAATACGCCCAGATCGCCACGCGCCCTGATATCGACCTTGGCCCGCAACTTGTACATGGAAAGTCGTTTGACCAGTGCTTCGCAGGACGCCCGTCGGCAATCGATCAGCAGCCCGTCGTCGCCTGCGACGATCAGGAAATCGAACAAAATCTTACCCTGCCGCGTCAACAGCGCGGCATAGACAGCCTGGCCGGGCGCCGCCTTCTCGACGTCGTTGGTGACGAGGCCCTGCAAGAACGGGCGCGCCTCCGCCCCGGAAAGGACGATCACGGCGCGGTCGGTCAGTTCAAAGGTCATAGAGTAGGAAGTAATAGGCTCGGACGCCGTTGCCAAGGCGGACGGTGCGTCTTACTCATTGGCTATGACAGAAGCATTCGATCTCCTGATCCGGGGCGGGGTTTGTGCGACGCCGAACGGCATCGCGGCCGCAGACGTCGGTGTGAAGGACGGCAAAATCACGGCTGTGGGCGCGCTTGGCACGGCCAAGGCGGCGGAGTTTTTCGAGGCCAAGGGCCTGCATGTCTTGCCGGGCGTCATCGACACCCAGGTCCATTTCCGCGAGCCCGGCAATGAGCACAAGGAAGATCTGGAGAGTGGTAGCCGCGCCGCCGTGCGCGGCGGTGTCGCAGCGGTTTTCGAGATGCCCAACACCGCGCCTCCAACCACGACGCGCGCGGCCATGGACGATAAGTTGGCGCGCGCCCGCAACCGCATGCACTGCGATTACGCGTTCTATGTAGGTGCAACACCCGCCAATGTCGGTGCGTTGGCAGTGCTGGAGCGGATGCCCGGTGTCTGTGGAGTAAAGGCGTTCCTCGGCTCGTCCACCGGTACGCTGTTGCTAGACAAGGAAGAGGACATTCTGAGCGCGCTGAAAAGCAGCACGCGGCGCATGGCTGTGCACTCCGAGGACGAAGCGCGTCTGCGGGAGCGAAAGCCGTTGGCGACGAAGGGGGACGTGCGCACACATCCGGTGTGGCGCGATGCGGAGGCGGCGCGTGCTTCCACCGAGCGCGTGCTGCGCCTGGCCCGGCAGGCAGGTCGACGGCTTCATGTGCTGCATGTGACGACAGCCGACGAACTACCGCTGCTTGCCGGCGCGCGCGATCTCGCGACCGTGGAAACGACGCCGCAACACCTGACCCTGTCCGCGCCCGAATGCTATGAGCGGCTAGGGGCTTATGCTCAGATGAATCCGCCCATCCGTGAGGCACATCATCGCGAGGCGTTGTGGAAGGCCGTTCACGAAGGTTTGATCGATGTCATTGGTTCTGACCATGCCCCGCATGCGCGCGCGGAGAAAGATAAGACCTATCCCGATACTCCGTCGGGCATGCCCGGCGTGCAGACCCTGGTGACGATCCTGCTCGATCATGTGAATGCCGGGCGATTGACGCTTGAGCGTTTCGTCGATCTTACCAGTGCGGGTGCGGCGCGTATCTTCGGCATCGCTGGCAAAGGCCGCATCGCGCGCGGCTACGACGCGGATTTCACCATCGGCGACCTGAAGGCGAAAAAGAAAATCGAGAAGTCGTGGATCGCGGCGAAATGCGGTTGGACACCGTTCGATGGCATGGAAACCACCGGCTGGGCGCTCGCCACGATCATCCGCGGACGGATCGTGATGCGTGAGGGCGCGCTTGCGTCCTCGGGGCAAGGCGCCCCGATCCGCTTCGTCGAAACACTGTCGTCTAGTTCAGGATGAACTCGTTGTCGGCCATTTTTAGCTCCGCATCCGAGATCAGGCCGCGTGCCGCGACGCGCACCGAATGCAGCCGGCCTTCGATGCATGTCTCCCAAAAGCGGAGGAATTTGTTGAGGGTGGGAAACTTGGGAGCAAGGTCGAGGTCTTGCCAAATGAAGCTCTGCAGCACGGCCGGGTGGTCCGGCATGTGGTAGAGAATTTCGGCCGTTGTCAGCCGGTAACCGCGTAGGGACAATTCAAAATGTCGCATGACACCTCGCAAAGTCGAAAGCTTTTCCTCGATTTCTGAAGTTTTCCGTCCCAATGCTGGTTCTCTCCACCGGAAGCTTGCGCCCCGATGGGGTTGCGTGTCGAGTATTGACTTGCAAGATAGTGCGGATTCGGTTGCTTTAGCGCCCAGCTAAGTTCTAAGCAGCACTCATAAACAGGAAGTGCCAGAATGAAAATCCGCGTTGGGGCTTGGTCTGTGGTCGAGACTGCGCCGGAATGAATTATATCCTTCTCATCATTTCGGGTATTGCGATCGGCCTCATAGCAGCCGTTCCAATCGGACCTGTAAATCTGATCTGTATACGCCGCACGCTGCAATGTGGCTCGTGGATTGGTTTCCTGTCGGGCTTGGGCGCTGCAGCGGGCGATGGCCTGTTCGCGTGCATTACCGGGTTCGGTTTCACTGCGCTTATGCAGTTGATCGTAGGTTTTTCCAGCGTTTTGCAGCTCTTGGGTGGTTTGTTGCTGTTGTTTTTCGGTGTCCGGACATTTTTCACGCCGCCGCCGCCCAGCTTCGACGAAAGGCTTGCGGCCGCCGAAAGCGGCGGACCTTCCAACGGCACGCATTCCGTCGTGCGCGCCATGGCGTCGACTTTCGTGCTCACCGGCACCAATCCTACGACGCTGTTCGGCTTCACGGCCTTGTTTGCCAGCCTGGGTGGACTTGCGGGCGATGATCCAAGCTTCTTTTCCGCGGCATTCGTGGTTATGGGTGTGGTTGCCGGCTCGGCGTTGTGGTGGCTGACATTGACGACTGTTGTCGGTCTACTGCACGCGCGTATCGACGACCGTATCATTCGTCTCATCAACGAAGTGTCCGGCGCCGTGGTCGCCCTTTTCGGCGTGATGGTTCTTGCCCACCTCGTAGTGCACGTTCTGTCCAGATAAATCGGCGCCGCCGGAACCACCACAACGTGTGTCACATGATCTGCACGCACAACGTGTTGTAGGCGGAGCCGCATCGTAACCAAACAGACTTTGGTTTCTCCCAATTCCAGGGCGGCTATGACATCCTTTCTCCTGGCGTTTGATCCGCAAGAATGGGGACCGGTCTTGCGAAAAGGGGCGCGCGCAAAATTGGGCGTGGGATAGGCGCAGGGCATGACTTCCGAAATCGCGGTGATGAACCAACGCGCGGTCGCGCTCGCGGCGGATTCCGCGGTGACCCTGATCGACGGTGGTACCGTGGTCGTGCGGAACGACCAGCGCAAGCTCTACAATCTGGTAGAAGGGGCACCCATTGGCGTGATGTTCGTCGGCGTTGCCGACATGATGGGGCACCCCTGGGAACATCTGATCGAGTATTTCCAAAAGAAGGCGAAGCAGGAGCCGCTGCAGCATGTCCGCGACTACGCAGTGAAGTTCGCCGGCATGCTCGACAATCTCGAGGAGTTCTTCCCGCGCGAACGTCAGAAGGACGATTACAAGCGGCTGCTGGCCTCGGTATACCGTTACGTCTTCCATCTTGCGCAGTACTTGCGAGAAAGCGGCGGCAATGAACGCGCCCAAGTGTCCGACACCGCAATCCTCGAAGAGGCCATCGAGCACGTCTGGAAGACATATCAGTTCCGCGAGGACGGAAACGTGCGGCGGGATCTCGGCTGTTTCCCGCAAGGCTTCGGCGCGACCGTGGCGCGCAATTACGCTGATGTCATCGGCGAATTGATCGCTTACGGCTTCTCGCCGTTCAACCTCGACAAAACGGCATTGCAGCAGCTGCGCGACATTGCCGTTTTCTGTGTGATCAAAGACTTGTTTCTGGAAGACGTAACCGGGCTCGTATTCGCGGGCTTCGGCTCGGATGAGCGTTATCCGGTGGTCGTTACCTATTTCCTGTCCGCCATCGTGGGCGGTATCGTAAAACGTGCCGAGGCCAGTGTAGATGCCATCGACAACGCGGTGCGTTCGAAGATACGCGTCTTCGCCGACAGCGAGGTAACCAACGCGTTCATCCGCGGCATCGACTCCAACCTGGAACGGCGGTTCTACGGGACGATGCAGATGATGATGTATGGTCTTGTCGACCACGTCATCGGCAGCTTTACGGGAGTCGACGCGGCAAAGCGCGAAAGCATCCGTGGGCAATTTCGCGACCAGGTCCTGCCGCAGTACTTCAATACCTTTCACAACATGATCGGGGATTACCAGCAGCAGACCTACATCAATCCTGTCTTGCGCGTGCTTGAAATCGCCGCCCGGTCGGAGCTGGCCGAAACGGCCCGTGAACTTGTCGCCCTCAATGTTTTCAAAAAGCGTATAATGGCGCAGCGACAGACTGTCGGCGGTGCCATCGACGTTGCGGTCATCAGTCGCGAAGCCGGGTTTCAGTGGTGGACCAAACAGGTTGGAGGCTGACATGGCTGAAAGGCACAAATCGAGTGAAGGGCCGCTGGCGGAAGGCGCAGAGCGGTTGGACCGCTTGGCGCGCATCGTCAAGGACAGCCAGCTTTCCCGTACCAAGACCGGCGCCAAGGCACCGACGACCGAGGCGTTTGTGCTCAGTCCGGAAGAGGCCTGGGCCAAGAAATACACGACCCAGTGTATCGGCCCCGTTTGTTTTGGCCCGCTGACCGAGCCGCCGCCGTTCGCCAACTTCGCGGCGCCGCCGCTTGGACCGGTCAAAAGCCACGGTTTCACGGCCTCCCGGCCTGCCGAAGGGACGCCTTCGGCACGTTCCGCCCCGATCGGCCTTGCCCTAGGAAAGCCCGCCCGTAAGCGTTCCTGGCTCGGCAGGCTGGTCAAGGGACGATAAATGACCGGAAAGCGGGATTAAGTTTGTTTTTATCGGCACTTGCGCGCCTTATGCGCTATTGTCAAAAACTCGGATCGGGATCTAAAGGGAGCACAGGGAATGATGCGTCTCGGGTTCATTCTGGCCGCGCTCGTGGCGATGGCGTCGGTTTCGGCCAACGCAGCGGACAGCTCGCTGAGCCAGGCCGCCAACGCGGCCTTTCTCGCGGCAAACGCCAACAAACCGGGTGTGGTGACGCGGCCGGACGGTTTGCAGTACCGCATTCTACGCAACGGCTTCGGTAAGCAGCCGAGGCCCCAGGACTATGTGACCGTCTACTACACGGGCACGCTCATCAACGGCAAAGTCTTTGACGGCACCGAGGCGGGATTGCCGGTACGCTTCAAGGTCAATCAGCTCATTCCTGGCTGGTCCGAGGCCCTTTGCCTGATGCGCGTCGGTGACCGCTGGCAACTCGTGATCCCGGCGGGGTTGGCATACGGAGATCGCGGTTCTCCGGACGGTTCTATTCCGCCCAATCAGACGCTCGTCTTCGACCTGGAACTGATCAAAGTCGTGCCGCCCAAGATCAAGCCGCATGATCCGAACGATCCGAACGACAAAGGCCAGGACGTCGACATGGGACCCGACGATAGCGGTCAATAGTCCGGCCGGAGCGACGTAGACCGTGTTTAAACCATTCCGTCGCTGGTTTCGTTCGTACGGCGGGACGCTGCGCATCGCCGTCGCGCTGCTTCTCGTGGTCGGCGCAAGCGCTCTGTTCTGGGCCAGCCGCGACTACACGGTTGTCGCGCCCGACTGGGACGGGCTCGTGCGCGGGGTCACCTACAATCCCAGCCATTGCTTCACTTTTGCCGAGTCCAAGCATGTCTCGCCGGAGCGGATCAATGCGGACATGGCGCAATTGTCGCGGATCACCGGGCACATCCGCACCTATACGGTCTCTGACGGCCTCGACAAAGTACCTGAGATCGCGCGCCGCTACGGGCTGACCGTTTCGCTCGGCATCTGGATCGGACCAGACCTGGTGAAGAATGAGCGCGAGATCAACAAAGCGCTCAAGGTCGTGCTGGCCAATCGCCGTGTCATTGATCGCGTCATCGTCGGCAACGAATCCATCATGCGCGGCGACGTAACCGCCAATCAGTTGAATACTTACATTAAACGCGTGCGCGACGCGTTGCCGGCGCGCATCAAGGTCACCACGGCCGAGACTTGGTCGACTTGGCTGTTGCATCCGGAGATCGGAAAATATGTCGACGTCGTGTTCGTGCACCTGCTGCCTTATTGGGAAGGCACAGACGTGCGGCACGCACTCGCCTTTCTGCAGCGCGCCTACGACAATGTGCAGGCGGAATTTCCAAACAAGCCTATCGTTATCGGCGAGGCGGGTTGGCCGTCGGAAGGTCGCACTAAAGGAGCGGCTGAAGCCTCGCTCGCCAATGAGGCCTATTTTATCCGTAATTTCGTGCAGCTGGCGCTGAACAAGGGCTACGACTATTACCTCATCGAAGCCTACGATCAGCCATGGAAGGCGGGCAGCGAGGGGACAGTCGGTGCTTACTGGGGGCTGTTCGACGCCAGCGGCAATCCCAAATTCCCGTTCACGGGCCTGCTGCGCTCTTTCCCGGAATGGCGCAGCTATACGCTGCTCGCGGCCATTTTCACGCTGCTGCTTGGTTTGCTGATCCTGGGGCGGATGCCGCGCGTTCGTCAGACGGGCTACATCGTGATGGGCGGACTGGTCGCGCTTGTCACCACCGGCCTGCTTCTGGTGATTGACGCGACGACGCTCGACTACATCGACCCTGCCGACATTGCGATGATTTTGGCTATGTCGCCGTTGGTATTCCTGGCCTCGGCCGTGATTTTAACCGAAGGCGTCGAGTTGGCTTCCAGTCTATGGCGCGTGGAGCGGCGTGCCGTACGCGCGGCGATTCCAGAAGCCAGTCCGCGCGTCTCGGTGCATGTGCCGTGCTACAACGAACCCCCCATAATGGTGATCGACACGCTCGATGCGTTGGCGCGGCTCGATTACGACAATTTCGAAGTTATCGTCCTCGATAACAACACGCCGGATCCGGAAACTTGGCGTCCGGTGGAAGCCCATTGCGCGACGCTCGGGCCGCGCTTCCGCTTCTACCATTATGACAAAGTGCAGGGCTTCAAGGCCGGTGCGTTGAACAAGGCGCTGCAGTTGACTTGGCACGACGTGAAATACATCGCGGTCATCGACAGCGACTATCGCGTGGAGACCAACTGGCTGCGTTTGACCTTACCGCTGTTCGCAGCGCCCGATATCGCTCTGGTGCAGGGCCCGCAGGATTACAGCGACGCCGAAACAAGCGTCTTCAAGGCGATGGCATACGAAGAATACCGCGGCTTCTTCCAGATCGGTATGGTGGAGCGCAACGAGCACAACGCCATCATCCAGCACGGCACCATGACGATCGTGCGGAAGGATGCGCTGGAGGAGGTTGGCGGCTGGAGTACCTGGTGCATCACAGAAGATACGGAACTCGGCCTTAAGCTTTTCGAGGCCGGCTATGGCGCCGCCTACATTCCGCTGAGCATGGGCCAGGGGCTGATCCCCGACACGCTGAAAGCCTTCCAGAGCCAGCGCTATCGCTGGGTCTACGGCGCCATGCAAATCCTGAAGCGTCATGCAGGCGCCATTTTTCTCGGCCGTGCGCGACTATCATGGGCCCAGCGCTATCAGTTCCTGAGCGGTTGGCTGCCGTGGATATCCGACGGGCTAGGGATGGTTGTTACCCTGATGGCGCTGGTGTGGACGCTCATGATGTGGGCCGCGCCGCGTTACGTCTATGTGCCGATGCCCGCCTTGTCGGCAGCGGCTCTGGCTCTGTTCCTTGCCAAGACTCTGAAAACCCTGCTGCTCTATCCGCAGAAGGTGCGGTCCGGTGTCAAGGGGGCGGTGATGGCGTCGGTCGCCGGCCTGTCGCTGACGCATACAGTAGGTAAAGCCGTGTGGGCCGGTCTGTTCACGAGCGGTAAACCGTTCCTCCGCACGCCGAAATGCGCCGACCAGGCGCTGCTAAGTCAGGCGCTGCGCGGCGTATGGCAGGAGTCGACGTTGTTCGTTCTGTGCATTCTCGCGATCATGTCCGTCCTCGCCACGGGCCGGCTCGACGACCCAGCTGCCTTGCTCTGGATCGTGATGTTGGGTGTGCAGTGCCTGCCTTATGCGGCCACCATCGTGACCGCAGTGATCAGCGCGCGCTCCAATGCCAGGGATCGTCACGCGCCGACTCTGCCTGCTGCGACGACCCCCACGACATTGCCGAAGGCGGCGTAGAGAGTCAGCCGCGGCCGACGAAGGGCATGCCGTTAGCCATGATGGTGAGACTCAAAACATTCGTATCGAGCGGTAGATTCGCCATACAGAGTACGGCGTCGGCGACATGGCGCACATCGATCACGGGTTCGGACGCGACCGTCCCGTTCGCTTGTAGCACGCCGCTGGTCATTGCGCTGGCCATGGCAGTTGCGGCATTGCCGATGTCAATCTGGCCGCAGGCGATGTCGTAGGCTCGCCCGTCGAGGGAGAGGGACTTTGTCAATCCGGTCATTGCGTGCTTGGTCGCTGTGTACGGCGCCGACAACGGACGCGGCGTATGCGCCGAGATCGAACCGTTGTTAATGATCCGGCCGCCTCTCTGGTGCTGTTCTTTCATCTGCCGGAACGCGGCGCGGGCACAGAGGAAGGCGCCGGTCAGATTGACCGCGACCACAGTGTTCCACTGCGACAGGCTTAGCTCTTCGACTGGAATGAATGGCGCACCGGTGCCGGCGTTGTTGAACAACAAATCCAGTCGACCGAAACGCTCGACAGTTTCGCGGAACAAGGTCGCGACGGCGTCCTCATCGCTCACGTCGGTCGGCAGGACGAGTGTTCGCGCGGGATCGCCTGCGTCGGATGCGGTCTGGTTGAGCGCCGCTTTGCGCCGTCCCGCGAGTGCAACCAGAAAGCCGGCGCTGACCAGGCGCAACGCGACGGCGCGCCCAATGCCGCTTCCGGCTCCGGTGACGATGGCAATCTTGTTCATTACTCCGGCACCAGCTTGCCTGGGTTGAGAATATTTTTGGGATCGAGCGAGCCCTTCAGCGTTCTCATGAGATCAAGTTCCACAGGACTTTTATAGCGGGCAAGGTCCGCGCGCTTCATGACCCCGATACCATGCTCGGCGCTGAACGAACCGCCGAAATCGCGCACGACATCGTGCACGACGCGGGCGATTTCGTCCCAGCGTGCGAGGAAGGATGCCATGTCGGCGTCCTTCGCCGCCTGGATATTGAAATGGATGTTGCCGTCGCCGAGATGCCCGAAAGGCACGGGACGCGCGCTGGGCAGCGCGACCTTGACCGCCGCAATACTCTTGGCAATAAAGTCTGCGACGGCGGAGACGGGCACCGAGACATCGTGTTTGAGCGACGGCCCTTCCTTCTTCTGCGCTTCCGACATGCTTTCGCGCAGCTTCCACAATGCCGCGCGCTGCGTCTCGCTCGACGCAATCACTGCGTCGCTCGCCAGGCCGTCAGACAAGGCCGTCGCGAGCGCGGCTTCGAACACCGCCTCGACGCCGGCCGCACCCGACGCCTCGCATAGCACGTACCACGTCGCCGGCGTGCGGAACGGGTCGACGGTTCCGGCGATGTGCTTGAGTACGAACTCCATTCCGATCAGCGGCAGGATCTCGAACGCGTTGACGAGGCTGCCAGTCGCTCCCTGCACGCGCGCCAGAAGCGTCAGCGCGGCGTTCACATCCGGCACCGCGAGGAAGGCCGTACAACGCGTTGCCGGTTTGGGGAACAGTTTCAGCGCCGCAGCGGTGACGATGCCGAGCGTACCTTCGGCGCCAATGAAGAGCTGCTTCAGATCATAGCCGGTATTGTCTTTGCGCAGCGTGCGCAGCAAATCGAGCACCCGTCCGTCGGCTAGGACAACTTCAAGGCCCAGTATCTGCTCGCGTGCCATGCCGTAGCGCAACACATTCACGCCGCCGGCATTGGTCGAAATCGTTCCACCGATGGTGCAGCTTCCCTCCGCGGCCAAGCTCAAGGGTAGCAACAGACCGCTGTCGTTCGCCGCGCACTGCGCCGTCGCCAGGATGACGCCGGCCTCAGCGATCATGCTCGCGTCTGCGGCGTCGACCGCACGGATGCGGTTCAGCCGTGACAGGCTCAGCAATACTTCACCATCGAACGGGATTTGGCCGCCGACGAGACCGGTGTTTCCAGCCTGCGGCACAACGGGCGTTCGTGTCTCATTGCAGATTGCGAGGACAGCGGATACTTCCGCCGTCGTGGTCGGCTTCAACATCAGCGTCGCGCGACCTTTGTACTTGCTGCGCCATTCTTCGAGATGCGGCGCGATCTCGGCCGGGTCCTCCGTGAACCCCCGGGGTCCAACTGCGGCTCTCAGTCTTGCGACAATCTCGTCGTTCATAGCGTGGCCTCGCGGGGTGCCGCGGCGCGGATTAACCTGTCGTTGATGGCCTCACCCAGTCCGTCGAACGGGATGGGCATGACGGCAATTGCCGTTGCGCCTTCTGCGTCGAGAGATCGCAGCATAGCGAACAGATTGGCCGCCGCTTCGGCCAGATCGCCGCATGGACTTAGATTCAGTGTCCGGCGTGCGGTAGGGGCCGCCGGTCCGAAGGCGAGCAGTGCTTCGTCTGCGGATGCATCTTGTGCGTTCAGCCGCAGCGCCGCTCGCGGTGCATAATGGCTGGCGAGACGGCCGGGCGAGGTGACCGTCCCGCTGACAGATGCCGCGAGCGGCCCCGTGATTTTTTCGATGACTGCGCGGGCCACGGCCCCGGGGCGCAGTAAAACGGGCTGGCTGTCTTCAAAGCCGATTACCGTCGATTCGATGCCGATAGGGGTGGCCCCACCGTCAAGGACCAGATTCACCTGTCCACGCAGGCTCTCGGCGACATGCGCCGCGCTGGTGGCGGTCACCGCACCGGAGCGGTTGGCGCTGGGAGCGGCCAAAGGCACGCCAGCCTCGGCGATCAGCCGTGCAGCCACTGGGTGAGAGGGCGCGCGCATGGCCACGGTCTCCAGTCCTGCGCTTACCAGATGCGACAGGCGGCACCCGGCACGGCGCGGCAGAACCAGCGTAAGCGCCCCTGGCCAGAAGGCCTCTGCAAGCTCGGACGCCAGCGGTGAAAATGTTGCAAATTCTTGTCCTTGCTCAACATCCTTCACGTGAACAATGAGGGGATTGAAGCGGGGCCGTCCCTTCGCCGCGAAAATGGCTGCCACGGCACGGCCATTGGTGGCGTCGGCCCCTAATCCGTAAACGGTTTCGGTCGGGAATGCGACCAATTGGCCTTCACGGAGCAATTTCGCCGCAACGGCAATCGCCGCGGAATCTGCGGTGCGTGCGGCGACAACATTGATATCAGTCATGACGGCAATCTACCGCGCTGCGACGTCCGGGTCAGCTTTTAGTCGCCGTGAGGTCCACCCTGACCGTGACAGCGTGCGCCACGGGTGCGGGGGCTGCCCATTCGCCCTGTCCGACGCCGTACGCGGTTCGGTCCAGGACCGTCGTGCCGGTCATCCGGACCTGGTTCCCGTTGAAGGCCAGCTTGAACGGCATACGAACGGGCTGGGTCACGCCTCGAATCGTCAGATTGCCATTGGCCATATAGGAACCATCCGCCAAGCGTTCGAGTTTTGTAGTTTTGAAGCGCGCGGTGGGAAATTTGTCCACTGCGAAGCCATAAGCGCCTTTCAGGCCGTCGTCGTTGTCGTGCGAATCCGACGCCTCGCTGGCAAGATAGATAGTCGCCGCCACGTGGGAATGGGCGAGGTCGGCGGGATCAAAGTTGATGTCCGCCTTCCATTTGTGAAATACGCCGACAAACGGCTCGTTGCTCCACGCCACGGTGAAACTGAGCTCACTCTTGGAGGAGTCAACCGTCCAGTGTGCGCCTAGGGCGGGCGCCGCCGTGAGCGCGAGGAACGCCGCGGCGCCGAAAAGACGCTTCAAGCGTCTCCCCGCACGCGCATCCCGGGCACTATCCGAGCCAGCAGATTATCGCGCAGCGCGAACTGATGATACAGCGCGGCCAGAATATGGAGCGGCACCAGCACGATCGCGGTCCAGGCGAGAATCGAGTGCGTCCGGCCGAAGAGGTGCTGGATAGGGTGCAAAGCTTCGCGTGTCATGCCGGAAAAGAAGGGGAGATTCGGCCAGTCGAAAAGGAAAAAGTAAGGCGTCGAATTCCCCAGTGGGGAGGCTGATACCAAGAGATATCCGGTCAGCGGGATCGCAACAATTAGGAAATAAAGGAGGAAATGCGTCGCGTGCGCCGCGAGGCGCATCGGGGCAGACGTGCCTTTCGGCAACGCCGGCGGCGGGTTCCACAACCGCCACAGGACGATGATCACACTGAACACCAAGACCGTCAAACCGATCGATTTGTGTATCTGTATGATCGTAAACTTGTTCGGGTCGCTGCGCGGCAGATCACCCATATATAAGCCGAGACTGATGTTGGCGATCACGAAGGCTGCAATCAGCCAGTGCAGCGCCATTGCGATTGTGCCGTAGCGCAACGCTGTGTTCCGAATCCCCACTATCTACTCCTTCTGCTGTTGAAACATGGCTTCGATGATCAGCTTGACATCATTGCCGACGAACGGTTCCCAGGCCATACCCGTGATTCCGAAATCGGTTCGTTTTATCGAGGCGGTGGCGCTGAGGCCGATGACATAGGAGCCGCTCATCGGGTCGGGGCGGCCGCCATTGAATGTCACATCGAGGGTAACGGGCTTGGTGATGTTCTTGATCGTCAGGTCGCCGATGATCTTGCCGGTGGTCGGACCGGTGCGTACGACGGATGTCGATCTGAACGTTGCTGTCGGGAAGTCTTGTGCGTCGAATACCGCCTTGCCGGACAGTGTGCCGTTCAGTTCATGGCTCGGCGTATCGACGCTGTTCGTGTCAATGGTTACCGACACGGCGCTTTTCTCTGGTTCCGCGGAATCGAAGTTGAGCGTCCCGGACAGTTTGTCGAAGCGTCCGTAGTAGTCGGTAAGACCCTCATGCCCGATGGCGAACAGAACTTGGCTGTGCCCTTTGTCCAACGAATAACGGCCCGTCGGCGCCTGCTTGGCGTCGGTTGAAACGCTTTGAGCATTTGCCGTAACGGCAGCAAACGCGAGAGCGAGGCACGCGAAAACGACGGAACGCATTTTCTTGTTGTTCCCCTGGCCGGAAAGACTTACGCACCAAGCGTCGCAAATCTGTAGCGATATCGCCTCAATTTCACTCAGGATATCGCGGGCCAAGCTTGACGCCTTTTGACACGCCTTTCCATAGTTGTACCCAGCCGAAGCGGAATGTTGCCTATAAATAATCGCAATGGAGACCGCCATGTCCCTCGCCGGAAAGACCCTTTTCGTGACTGGGGCAAGCCGCGGCATCGGCCTCGCCATCGCTCTGCGGGCGGCGCAGGACGGCGCAAATGTCGTGATCGCCGCCAAGACGGATACGCCGCATCCGAGGCTTCCCGGCACAATTCACACCGCTGCGGTGGAAATTGAAAGGGTCGGCGGCAAGGCCCTGCCGGTTGTTTGCGATATCCGCTTCGAAGATCAGGTCGTCGCGGCCGTCGAGCGCGGCGTGAACCGTTTCGGCGGCATCGATGTCTGCGTGAACAACGCCAGCGCGATTTCGCTCACCGGCACACTCGACACCGATCTGAAGCGATTCGACCTGATGCATCAGATCAACGCACGCGGTACTTGGCTGGTGTCGAAGGCCTGCATCCCGCATCTCAAGCGTGCGGTGAATCCGCATGTGCTGATGCTGTCCCCGCCGCTGGACATGGCCGCCAAGTGGTTCCAAGGCCATACCGCGTACACGATGGCCAAGTTCGGCATGAGCATGTGCGTACTGGGAATGGCGGCGGAGTTCGCCTGCGACGGCATCGCCTTCAACGCGCTGTGGCCGCGCACGGGCGTCGCCACGTCGGCCATCCAGAATGTGCTGGCTGGCGAGGAGGGGCTGAGGCATTGCCGCCGGCCGGACATCCTAGCGGACGCAGCCTATCTGGTCTTCAACAAGCCGGCCAAGCGCTTCACCGGGAACTTCCTGATCGATGACACGTTTCTGGCCGAGAATGGCATAACGGATTTCGATAGATACCGCGTCGACCCGCGCAAAAATCTGATGCCCGACTATTTTGTGCCTGATTGGATGCCTCCGCCCAAGGGCGTTAGCCTGGACGCGGTGTCATAGGCGGAGAGTTACCTTGTTGACGCACGACCCGTGCGAAGGATGCGGAATTGTGCAAGATGGTGGCGTGGAGGGGGAAGGATCATGACCAGGCGCGTTTTATCTGCGGTGTTTCTGGCAGCCATGTCGGCTTGCGGCAGCGCGCAGGCGGAGGCTCCGTTCTGTGCCGGCGGCGTGGAGATTCCCGATGCCCATATCGTACGTGTCGAACACAATGGTGTGCTGGTTCTTCGCGACGGCCGCGCCTTGCTTCTGGCAGGCATAGTCCTTCCGAACGCTGCGCAGGATCACGCGCCGCAACTGTTTGCCGACCAAGCCTATGACGCATTGAACACCATGGCCACAGGCCATGATCTTGTGGCGCATGCCATCTATCCCAAGGAAGACCGTTACGACCGCGTTCGTTCGCAGGTCTTCACCAGGGACGGCGCGTGGCTGCAGATCGAATTGCTGAAGCGCGGTTTGGCACGCGTCGATCTCACGCCGGACCGGGGCGAATGCGCGGGCGAGTTTTATGCCGCCGAGGCGCAGGCGCGCGCCGCGCATCTCGGTATCTGGTCCGCTCCCGCGTATGCGATCCGCACCCCCGACGCGTTGAAAGCCGATACCGGCACGTTCCAGATCGTACAGGGCAAGGTGCTGAACGCCGAGGTGAAGGACGGTCGCGCCTATTTGAATTTCGGGTCCGACTGGAAAACCGATTTTACAGTGACGATTTCGTCCGACGACATGAAAATCTACCGCCGGATGGGCGTCGATCCACGTGGCTATCAGGGCAAGCTCATGCGTGTGCGCGGGATCGTGCAGTGGCTGAATGGTCCGGAAATCGAGCTTGCCAATCCCAAGCAGGCGGAAGTGCTGCAGTGAATTGTCCCACGTGTGACGGACCGCTCGTGCAGAAAAATTGCACCCTGCTGCTAGCGGTGGGCGTCGCGATGGCCGTGGCGGCGCTGGTCGTAGATTTTGTATCGTTTGCCTTCTTGGTGCCGGCGCTGCTTCTGCTGGCGGCGGGTGTCTTCCTGATTGTCTGGGCGACCTATGGCAGATGCCTGTGGTGCAGGACCTGCAAGAGATTTCCGGCGAGAAGGGGATGAAATGACAAAGCCCGGAGTTTCCTCCGGGCCTGGTCTGATCCTTGTCGGCGAAAGTCTTATGCCGCCTTCTTCAGCAGCACGCCTTCCACGCGTTTGACCGCAGCTTGCTCGTCGATGCGTTCCACCGCGGCCACTTCGCGGGCCATGCGGGCGAGCGCCGCTTCGTACAGCTGCCGTTCGGAATAGGATTGCTCCGGCTGGCCGCTGGCGCGATGAAGGTCGCGCACGACCTCCGCGATCGAGACGAGGTCACCCGAGTTGATCTTCGCTTCGTATTCCTGGGCGCGGCGCGACCACATGGTGCGCTTGATGCGCGCGCGGCCCTTCAGTGTATTGAGGGCGTTTGCGACGATATCCGGCGACGACAGCTTGCGCATGCCCACGGCCTTGGCCTTCAAGGTCGGCACGCGCAGGGTCATCTTGTCCTTTTCGAAGGTGATGACGAACAATTCGAGCTTCGTGCCCGCCACCTCCTGCTCTTCGATACGCATGATCCTGCCTACGCCGTGGGTGGGGTACACGACATGGTCATTGGTCTTGAATTCTAGTTTCTTGTTGGAATTCGCCGGGACCTTTTTGGCAACCACCGGGGCAACAGTCGTCTTAGCCGTCGTCATCTATTTCCATTTCCGCTTCGCGCACTCGAAAACGCGCCATCCCCAAGGACGGCATCGCATTACCTTGCACTGCAACAGAATGCGGCGCCTCCGGATCTCTCGTTAATCCGGGTGGGGCAGCGCCTTTCGAGTTATTTCAGAACGACTACAACCTATCACACTGTTCGGGAAAAAGAAAGTTGCAAATTGGCAAACCTTTGAATCGGCGTAACTTATTTCGCGTACAATGAGAAAATGTCAGGTATTACCCTAGGAAATGACCAAATTCAGAAGGCCTGAGGCACACCGGGCGCCAATTTCGCAAGCGCAAAATATTAATTTTACGCGCCGGAGCCGGGTTTTTCGCTGAAATACTTCTCGTATTTGCCCTTTTCGTCCCGAAACGCCTCAGCGTCTTCCGGAGGCGTGCCCTTCTGGGTGATGTTCGGCCAAGTCTTGGCATAGTCGGCATTGAGCGTAAGCCACTTCTCCAGGCCGGTCTCTGTGTCGGCCTTGATGGCTTCGGGCGGGCATTCCGGCTCGCAGACGCCGCAGTCGATGCACTCATCCGGGTGGATGACGAGCATGTTCTCGCCTTCGTAGAAGCAGTCCACCGGGCAGACCTCCACGCAATCCATGTATTTGCATTTGATGCAGGCGTCGGTAACGACGTAGGTCATTGCGTGCTCCGGAACTCTCTTGGTGATTTGTCCATTAAGGCGCGCGCGACGCCGGATCAAGTGTGCTTTGGCCTCGGACGGCATCCGCGACGATTTCGTAGAGCCGTTGCGCTTCCAGTGCAGGGCCGCGGCGCGCCGCACAGGCCAGAACGCGCACCAGGACAATTTCCCGCGCTCGGGGTACGGTTAAGATGTCGCCCGGCTTGATCTCCCGTCCGGCCTTTTCCACACGGTGGCCGTTCAATCGCAGCAGGCCGGACTCGCACGCCGACCTGGCCAATTCGCGCGAGCGGTAGAAGCGGGCACACCACAGCCATTTGTCCAGTCGGACGTGTTTCTCGATCATTTGGCGTCAATCAGGCTGGCAAGCTCGGCAAATGGTGACACGTCCCGCGGCGGCGTCTCGCGTACCTTGCGGCGAGGCTGCTCACGCTTGTTTCTCCGGCGCCAGACCTTATGGCCCCCGGCCACGTGGGTTTCGTGCCAGCCGATCGCCGCGAGGACTTCGTGCAACTCGTCATTCGTACATCCGAGCAGCGAAACCAGCTTGGGAAGCAGACCCTCGGCTGTCGCTCCTTCAACCGTGCCTTTCGCCAGCGTCTCTTCCAGGCGTTCCAGCATATCGAGACGGATCGCGCGTCCCGCGACGGCGCGGAACCCAGCTGCCGCCAGGAACCCTTCGGGAGCGGCCGCGTCGTTGACGAAAGAAGTCAGCCCCGGCCGCGGTAGCGCGGGAACGTTCTCCAGCTTCGTCCATACGCCCCACAACAGCGCCAGCAGCCCCGCCGCATCGGGCCTCAACAGTTTCTGCAGATAGATCGAATGCCGCCCGAACCACACCCCGTACGGCCTGAGCGCCCGCATGATGGGGCGTCGATCCGCAGGCAGCACAACCCGCGCGACCTCCAGTGAGCCGAAATTCTCGCAAAGCTGATGGGCGATGCCGCGCGCTTGGGCCGGCATGGCATCCGTTGTTCCGGCTTTGGCGTCCACGCCAGTTTGAAGCATGCGCAGTGGCTCAAGCTTTGCGGAAATGCGCGCTGCCAGCCACTCCTCCAGCCGCCGTTGTGCGGCTTCTCGTGGACTGCCTTTCAGATTTTCGTCGGCCAGAAACATGACCGTGGGCGTGAGTGGCGATGGGCCCGCCGCCAACCGTCCCACGACGGTGCCATCCCACCAAAACCGCCCATGTTCGCTGAGAGTGATATCGGCGTCGGCGGCATTCGCGAGTTTTCTCGCACGGGCGAAGAACTCGCCCTCCAGGCCTTTCATGGCCGCGGCGCGCAAGGCACGTTCATGGATGCCGGCCGCGCTGTCGGCCTGTGAGAAGTGAAATCCATCCAGCTTGCCGACAACTTCGCCGCCGATCGCCACGCCTCCGGAATCGTCGAGCACCACGTCGATGGCATCGTCTCGCGCCAGTTGGCGCATGAGAACCGACGTACGGAAATCGATGAAGCGCTGCGTCAGTTTTTCGTGCAGCGCATCCGACAGCCTGTCCTCGATCGCGCGCGTCTGCGCCTGCCAATGTGCGCTGTCCTTCACCCAGCCAGGCCGATGCGCCGCATAGGTCCATGTGCGCACCTGCGCTAGGCGGCCGGAAAGCGTTGCCACATCACCTTCGGTGACGTCGAGCCGTGCGATCTGCTTGGCAAACCAGTCCTCGGGCAACACCCCTTCGTCGCCGGTCAGATAGAAGAAGATTGTGCGTACCAAACGGACGTGTTCATCGGAACTGAGCTTGTGGAAGTCCGGCAGCTGGCAGGCGTCCCATAGCAGGCGAACCCTGGCCGGAGCGTGCGCCCGGTCGCGCACCTCGCTTTGTTCGCCGAGGACGCGCAGGGCAATGAGATCGCTGGCGGGGCGCGCCTTTACCAGTCCGCGCATCGGGGGCGGTTCGTCGAGGCTGGCGGCCAACGCCTCGATCGACTGGAACGAGAGCGCGGAATTGCGCCACTGCAGGACGCGGACCGGTTCGTAGCGGTGGCCTTCCACCCGCGCGACTGTTTCCGGGTCCGGCACTTCGGCGTCGCCGGTAATGCCGAAGGTGCCATCGTTCATGTGCCGACCGGCGCGGCCGGCGATCTGACCGATCTCCTCCGGCTTCAGCGCGCGCGTAGTGAACCCGTCGAACTTCTCCAGCGCCGAGAAGGCGACATGGTCGACATCCATGTTGAGGCCCATGCCGATCGCGTCGGTTGCCACCAGAAAATCGACGTCGCCGGATTGATAGAGCGCCACCTGGGCGTTGCGCGTGCGAGGGCTGAGCGCGCCCAGCACCACGGCCGCGCCGCCGCGCTGCCCGCGGATCAACTCTGCAATCCCATAGACATCGTCCGCCGAAAATCCGACCACGGCGGAACGGCGGGGAAGGCGGGTCAATTTCTTGGAACCGGTGTAGGCAAGATCAGAGAAGCGTTCCCGAGACATGAAATAGGTGCGCGGTACGAAACGCTGGATGGCTCCACGCATCGTATCGGCGCCGAGGAACGCTGTTTCCTCTTCGCCGCGGGCGTGCAGCAGCCGGTCGGTGAAGACATGGCCGCGTTCGGGATCGGCGCAAAGTTGTATCTCGTCGACGGCCAAGAACGCCGTGCCGATGTCCACCGGCATCGCTTCCACCGTGCAGACGAAGTATTTGGCGTTCGGTGGAACGATCTTCTCTTCGCCGGTGATCAGGGCGGAAAGACTGGCGCCCTTCAGCCGCACGCCCTTGTCGTAGACCTCGCGGGCCAGAAGACGAAGCGGCAGTCCGATCATGCCCGACCTGTGGGCCAGCATCCGCTCGATGGCGTAATGGGTCTTGCCGGTATTGGTGGGGCCCAGGACGGCAGTGATCCGGCCGCCGGCAGCGGCCGCCTCCACCTTCGTACGGTTAGGGATCATCGTTCCGAAACTTGGCGTTTTTCGGTCTCAACTACAAGCAAAGCAACGACATGGGACTGTGCAGCAACGCATTCGCTGACGCCCGGAACGGTTTACGAACGGACAGGGTCCGAATCACTAACCGACTCAATATCAGGCTTTGTTCTCATACTATTAGTCGTTTGTCAATAATTTGTTGTCGCTATATCTTGTGGACAGTCCGAGGCATGGAGTCTCTCCGAGTTATCCACGTAACACTCCGTGTGCGGACCAATGTGACGATTTTCCGACAGTCCGGGTACGAGAAATTGACCAGTTTTCGCAGGTGCGATACTCCCCCGCGCGCTGACGCGCCACATGCTTCAAGCGGCTCGGCATGACCGACAAACCGGCCCATTATCAGAGATGCCGGAAGCCGAGGAAACGATGACGGAAAAGACGCCGAAATCATGGGCGGTGCTCGCCGCCAAGGAGCTGAAGAATCGCGCTCTGGGTGAGCTGACCTGGGACACGCCGGAAGGCTTCGCGATCAAGCCGCTTTACACGGCGGCCGACCTTGAAGGCTTTGAGGCGGCGGGCTCGCTACCCGGTTTTGCACCATATGTGCGCGGGGTGCGCGCCACCATGTATACCGGCCGACCCTGGACCATCCGGCAGTATGCGGGCTTTTCGACGGCCGAAGAGTCTAACGCGTTCTATCGGAAAAATCTGGCCGCCGGACAGACCGGCGTGTCCGTCGCCTTCGATCTGCCGCCCCATCGCGGCTACGACAGCGCCCATCCCCGTGTGGCGGGCGACGGCGGCAAGGCTGGCGTCGCCATCGATTCCGTCGAGGACATGAAGATTTTGTTCGCCGGCATCCCGCTCGACAAGATGAGCGTGTCGATGACCATGAACGGGGCGGTGATCCCGATCATGGCGAACTACATCGTTGCCGCGGAAGAGCAGGGCGTCTCGCCGGACAAGCTGGCGGGCACCATCCAGAACGACATCCTCAAGGAATTCATGGTGCGTAACACCTACATCTATCCGCCGGCGCCCAGCATGCGCATCGCCGCCGACATCATCGAGTACGCGGCGAAGAAAATGCCGAAGTTCAACTCCATCTCGATCAGCGGCTATCACATGCACGAAGCGGGCGCGACCGCCGTTCAGGAACTGGCCTACACACTGGCCGACGGCATCGAATATGTGCGCGCAGCACTGGCCAAAGGATTAGACGTGGACACTTTCGCGCCGCGCCTCTCGTTCTTCTTCGGCATCGGCATGAATTTCTTCATGGAAGCCGCCAAGCTGCGCGCCGCGCGGCTCTTGTGGGCCCAGATCATGACCGGTTTCGGCGCCAAGAAACCCGAAAGCCTGATGCTGCGTACCCATTGCCAGACCTCGGGCGTGTCGTTGACCGAGCAGGACCCGTACAACAACATCGTGCGCACGGCCTACGAGGCGCTGGCGGCGGTGCTGGGCGGCACCCAGTCACTGCACACCAATTCCTTCGACGAAGCCATCGCGCTTCCTACGGAGTTCTCCGCGCGCATCGCCCGTAACACGCAACTCATTTTGCAGCACGAAGCCCAGGTGACGAAGATCGTCGATCCGCTTGGCGGCTCCTATTACGTGGAGGCACTTACGCATTCACTGGCCATCCATGCCAAGCAGATCATCGACGGCGCAGAAGCCAAAGGGGGCATGACGAATTGCGTCGAAGAGGCCAAGCTCGCGATCGAAGAATCCGCCGCCCGCCGCCAGGCTCGTATCGACAAAGGCGAGGACGTGATCGTCGGCGTCAACTGCTACGAACCCGAGAAGCCCGACACCGTAGAATTCCGCGATATCGACAATGCCGCTGTGCTGAAGGCTCAACTCGCCCGCCTGAAAGACGTGAAGGCTAAGCGCGATCCCGCCATGGTTGCGGCCACGCTGGAAGCTTTGCGCCAAGGCGCGGCCGGCAACGCCAATCTTCTGACGTTGGCGGTCGATGCGGCCCGGGTGCGCGCCACGGTCGGTGAGATCTCCGATGCCATCGAGAAAGTCCAGCTGCGCCATCGCGCCCGGACGCGGACGATCTCCGGCGTCTACGGCGGCGCCTTCGAAGGCGACAACGAATTCGCGGCGCTGAAAGGCGAGGTGGAAGCCTTCGCCAAGTCCTCGGGCTCGCCGCCGCGCATTCTGGTGGCCAAGATGGGCCAGGACGGCCACGACCGCGGTTCGAAGGTGATCGCCTCCGCCTTCGCCGACATTGGCTTCAAGGTGGATATCGGCGAATTGTTCCAGACGCCGGGGGAGGTTGCGCGCGAAGCCGTCGCCGCCGGCGTGCATGTGGTGGGCGTTTCCAGCCTCGCGGCCGGCCACAAAACCCTGGTGCCGGAATTGCTCGCCGCGCTGGAAAAGGAAAAGGCCGATATCCTCGTCGTCGTCGGCGGGGTCATCCCGGTGATGGATTATGCATTCCTGAAAGAGGCCGGTGTCGCCGCCATCTTCGGCCCCGGCACCAACATTCCTGAAGCTGCGCGCAACGTTCTGAATCTGGTGCGGGCGAAGGACACGGCATAGAGGCGCGTCTAGCGTGGCTTGAATCTCGGCTGCGCAACGTTCAAATAGCCACCGCATATCCGCTGGGAGAATATCATGTCGCGCGTTTTGGTGATCGGCCCCGGTGCGATCGGCTGTGCCGTCGGCGCGGCGCTGCTCGAAGCCGGTCACGAAGTTACCTTTTGCGCGCGCCACCCATTCGAGCGCGTCTCGGTGCGCAAGGCCGGCGAGGCGGAAAAGACATTTCCCGCCCACGTCGTCATGTCGGAAAAGGATTCTTCGCCGGCCGATTGGGTGCTGCTCTGCGTCAAGGCGCATCAGGTACCGTCCGCGGCGGGGTGGCTGCGAGCGGCCGTCGGTCCGCAAACGAAAGTCGCTGTGCTGCAGAACGGCGTCGAGCATCGCGAGCGCGTCGAGCCGTTTGTGCCGAAAGGCGTCGTCATCGTGCCTGTTATCGTCGAGTTACCGGTCTCGCGCACGGCACCGGGCGAGGTCGTCTGGCACCGTAGCGCGCAGCTCGCCGTTTCCGGCGATGCAGCCGGCATGGAATTCTGCCGCTTGTTCGCTGGCTCGTTCATCACCGCCGAAACAACGAGTGATCTCCTCACCCGCGCCTGGGAGAAACTTTGCGTGAACGCTCCGGGTGGAGCGATCCTGGCGCTGACCGGTCAGCCTATGCGGGTCTTCCACAAATCCGGCATTGCCGACGTGGCGCGCGCGATTCTCAACGAGTGCGTCGCCGTGGGACATGAGGAAGGCGCCAGGCTCGACGAAGGGCTGATTGATCGCCAGATCGAGGCCTTCATGAAGGCGGGGCCGGACGAGGGCAATTCTATGTATGCGGACCGGATGGCCGGGCGCGAGATGGAATGGGACGCGCGCAATGCGGTGATCGTGCGCAAGGGCGCGCGTCATGGTATCCCCACGCCCGTCAGCGCGGCGCTCGTTCCGCTTCTCGCGGCGCTCGGCCCTTCGCCTGCCTGAACCAGTCCGACAGACTGTAGCAGTTCGCGGCCTGAACTGGTCAGTTGGCGCGAATACTTCGGTCGCAACGGATGTGGGTCAGCCGCCGGTCGGGATCGGTTTTTCGCCGTCGACTTTTACCGCAGTGGTGACGGCGGCGATGACGCCGTACTGCGATTTCGCCCAGACGCGCAGCGGCACCGCGAATTTGCGGCCGCCATTGGCGCTCGTGAAGGTCGCCACCCAGGCGTCGATTTCTGGGAATTTGGCGTCTCTCAGCACGCGCGGCTTGTAGCCCGAGAGCTGGTTGTACTTGATCGAACACAGCAGCGCCGGACCGCTGTAAAGCCCGTTGTCCATCTTGACGTTCGTTTCTTTGACCTTCGTCAGTTCGATGTTGTAGCGACGACGGCCGTCGTACACGGGCGCCAACACGCTGCAAGGATTGTCCGCCTTTGCACCGACGCCGGACGAGATGAACATGACGGCGCTCAGCGGATCGAAGGTTGATTTCTTGTCCTCTGACTTTACTTCGTATCCCGTCGTGCTGTAGGGCGGATTGGCGTAGAGCCGCACGGGCGTGCCGTTCTCATAGCTTAGCGACACTTCCTGATGCTTTTCGGTGTGTCCCGTGTAGAAGGAATCGTAGAGCGTCGGCTGGAGCAGGTGCTGTTCGATCTTGCCGGTGGAACTGGCCTGGATCTCGGATTGCCAGAAGGCGTTGACCACGCCGCTGGTCTCGAGGTTCGAAACCACATGGTATTTGTCGCCGATGATTTTGGCGTCCATATCGACTTTGCCGATGGTGATGCCGCCGGCGTAAATTGTCATCGCCATGAACAGCCCGGAGGTGGGCCCTTCGCTCTGGTCCGCGCCGGCACCGCCCGCGGCAAGCGCCGCGTTGCCCAAGGGCAGGGTGACCAGGCTGAGGCCGAAGGCAAAAGTCGCGAGCTTCATGGGGTATTGTCTCCGGTCGGAATGCGTGTTGTCCCAGGATGTTGGGAACTTTGCCGCAGTCTATGGTTCAATTATGACGCTGGGGATGGCAAGGCAGAACGCTATGATTGGGAAAAAGTTAATCCGTGCCGAGGGAGGGGCTCCCGGATGGCTGGTAACGCTATGGCTTGACCGGACCGCCTACCGCCCTTAAGAGAGCGCCTCTTTCGTGCTTTGCCAAGGAATCCGCCTATGTCCCGCCGCTGCGAATTGACCGGAAAAGGCCTGCTGGTCGGTAACAACGTGAGCCACGCCAATAACAAGACCAAACGGGTTTACCGTCCCAACCTGCAGGTGATCTCGCTTGCCAGCGAAGCTTTGGGCCAGGCCTATAAGCTGCGGATTGCGATGAGCACCCTGCGCACGGTGGACCGGACGGGCGGGCTGGATGCCTTCCTGCTCAAGGCCAAGGACAGCGTTCTGTCGCCGCGCGCATTGCGGCTCAAGCGCCAGATCGCGAAAAAGGCGGAAAAGGCCCAGCAGGCCGCCTGACAAAGAACGTAAACGCGCGGTTTCCCCTGTTTTGCCAGCCGTCCGGCATGGCAACTGCAACAATTATCCCGTAATGTATCAAAATGTGTCAGGTCGCCAGATCGGCCGGCACAAACGGGGTTGGGTGTGGTGCGGGCGTTCGAACAAAATGGTGCCGCGGGCGGGCGTGTGGGCCTTGTCGCGCGGATGGCGGCGGGGGCGATCGAAGAT
>DAIDUA010000054.1 GCA_027456965.1 Alphaproteobacteria bacterium
GCATGATGCCGCCGGCGCGCCCTTCTCCCCCTCCGTCACCCGCCCTGCGAGATCGCGTACAGGTGCTTCACGAGCGGCGACGGCGCGGACGCGACAGCGCGATCCATCGTGTTCTTCATGCAGGCGCGCTGCAGCGCGTACATCTTCAGGTCGCGGTCCGGCGTCTCCGCGCCGCAGACCCGAACCGCCGCGAAGGAAAGCCGCCCGAGCAACTCTTCCGCGCCGTCCTTCCTCGCGAGATCGAGATCGCCGGTGCGCACGGCGATGTGCCGGACCTCGCCATAGGCGTCCTTTGCAACGTACATTTCGGCGCCCGATGCCGTTTGGCACCACAGCATGATGCCGGTGAGACCTGCAAACCAATACGCGTTCATCCTGTCCTCCTGGTGTTCTGCGTGCTCGGCGTTGAAGCCGGGTACAAGGTGAGCGGCGTCACAACCGCAACGCGGCGGCGAGGTGACACACGGGTATCCGGCGCGGCGCGGCTGTTTGAAGCCCGGCGTCCTGCTTCCGAGATCGAAACGCTGTGGGCGATCGTGTTAAGCGCGGTTCTGCCGGGCGAAGCCGCAGTGACGGCTTCGCGCGTCTGCGCGATCTGATCGAGAAGGTGCATGGTCCGCTTCAGCTTGGGGGAACGCTGAGGCGATCATGCCGTGCTTATTTTGTAATTTGACTAAGTTCAATTCGCGATTAGCAACGACTTAGCAAACGCACATCTGAATTCACAGTAGCTGTGTGGACATTCGCGAACGACACGGCGCCCGCGCACGTCTATCTCTCCGCCGCCGGCAGATGCAGGCTGTCGCGGATATGTCCGACGAAGTCGGACCAGGTCGCCACCCAGGACGCGGTCGCCTCAGCCTGGTCGTCGGCGTTGATGTCGCAGCTCAGCTGATAGACGTTGTTGGGCGCCGCAATCATCGTCACGCTCGACACCCAGCCCGGCCTCTTTTCCTTGGGATCGGTGTAGGCGGCAGCGCATTCGGCGGCCTGCAGGCCGTTGCTGGTCAGCGATTTGGATTCGCCGATATCCGTGTTCTTCTTGTCGTCGAAGGTGCACATCGCATCGCGCGACGACGACGCCAGGACCGCGGCGAATTTCTGCTGGTTGGTGTCCTTCTCATAGGGAAACCGCGTCAGCAGGCAGGTGACATCGTCGCCGTCGCTGGTGACGGCGAAGAACATCAGGTCGCCCTGGGCGGCGTCTTGGGTGGGTTTGTAGGCGTCGCCGACGACCAACGGCACGTCGATGGTGAAATCGGAATCGTTGTCGAGGCTGACGGTCTGCCAGTCGCTGTCGGCCGAGGCCACGCTGGAGAGACCGAGCAGCAGGCCTGCACTGAGGAACGAGGATCGAAGGATTTGCATGATGTGCCTCTGCGTTAGTTTTCGGATTTCGGAAGATGCAGGCTTTGCTGGACGTGCGTCACGTCGTTGATCCAGTAATACGCCCAGTCGCCTTCGGCGTTCTCCTGGGTATCGGCGTCGTGGACGCACTGGACTTGGACGACGTGGTTCCGGCCAGCGACGGCAAGCATGCTGGTGACCTGGCCCGGGTCCTTGTCGCCGACCATGCACAACGCCGCGCTGGCGCCGGCCGCGACGCTCGAGAAGGCGAACGGAATGCCTCCGCCGATGATGGATGATCGAACGAACCGCATGCCCAGCCCCGCCGCATGGCCCGAGGCGGAAGCCTAACCGATCGACCCTATGCGGACCATCATTCCGCTGCGGCAGCTTGGGTGTGTTTGGGCGGCGCGTGGTGCGCGCGCCAATGGCGCGTCAGCCGTTCGGCGGCCTGCTGGGGGACCGTGTCGTAGGCGCCAAGCCGCGTCAGCGGATCGCGGTCCTGTGCGCCTTCGAGCAGCGCCAGCGCCGAGAACGCTGCGCGATCCAGATGCGCGCCGCGGCACAGAACCGCGAGCGCTTCCGCCGTCGCATCGGCGAGGATCGCCTGCGCGGTTTCGGGCGCGATGCGCGTCGCCGCGCCCAGATGTTCGGGAAAATCGCGGACCCTGACGTCGCGCGCCGCCGCGACCAGCGCCGCCGCATCGGGCGACGCATCGTCGTCGTCTTCACGGCCGCCGGCCAGTTCGTTGCGCATCAGGATTTCGCGGCGCACGCTTTTCGGCGCGTAGAGGAAGAATTCGTTGACCAGATCGAGCGGCAATTCGCCATGGCCGCCCAGCCGCGCCGCCAGCTGCGCCAGCGTGCCGCCATCGGTCTCGCGCACCGTCATTTCGAGCAGCGTCAGGACCGGTGCGCGCATCGCGGCGGGGTAGTCGGCGGGCCAGTTGAGCACCAGGTCGGCCAGCTCGGCGGCCAACGTTGCGCGCCGCGCCGGCCCTTCGGCGGCCAGTTCCAGCAGATGGCTCAGACGCTCCTTGGCCGTCGGCATCGCGCACTCCCTTGCGGGACAAGATTACGCGCCGGGCGTTAAGTTTTCTTTGCCGAAGGGCAAAAGGAGGTCGCCAAAAGGGGCGAATAGCGAATAGGGAGTGGCGAATAGGGCTTGGAAGCGCCTTTTTCTATGCGCTATTCGCTCTTTAATTTCCGATCTGCACCCAGTTGTCCGGGTAGAACCCGTTGAACGTCGTGCGCACGGCCGCGGAATAGGCGCCGATCATGTCGAAGACGATGAAGTCGCCCGGCCCGATGCCGTCGGGCAGCATCTGCGGCCGCGGCAGCACGTCGAGCGTATCGCAGGTCGGCCCGTAGACGCGGACGGGCTTGATCTCGCCCGGCAGCGGCAGGGCGCGGCCCTTGGCGTCGACGGTGAAGACGCGGTTGGGATAATCGGCGTTCCAGCCCGGCAGTGTCAGCTCGTCGAAGCTGCCATAGGTGCCGTCGTTGAGGAACAGCCGGTCGCCCTTGCGCAGCACCACCTGGGTGATGAGCGACAGGCCTTCCGCGATCAGCGCGCGTCCCGGTTCGCACAGGATGGGAAGGCCGGGGCGCTCCAGCGTCGCCAGCGCCTCGCGGATGGTGTCGAAATACCAGTGATAGGGCGGCACGTCGTTGTTGGTGTAGGGGCCGGGGAAACCGCCGCCGATGTCCAGCGCCGCGATGTCGAGTCCGGCCAGCGCGACGGTGCGCCGGGTGATCTCGATGGCCTGCGCATAGGAGAACGGCGACAGGCATTGCGAGCCGACGTGGAAGGTGATGCACGGCGCGGCGCCCGCTTCCTTCACGCGCTTGAGCAGGCGCGCGCCTTCCTCGGGCGTGGTGCCGAACTTGCTGGAGAGCTCCAGCAGCGCGCCGCCGAGCTGCGTCGCCAGCCGTACGAAGACGCGCAGCTTCTGCGGCTGTTTGGTTTCGGCGATCAGCTTGTCGAGTTCGTAGTCGCAGTCGACCACATAGTCGACGACGCCGTATTTCTCGAACGCCGCCTTGGCGTGGCCGGGCAGGCGCACCGGCGCCATGAAGTGGCAGTGCACGTCGTCAAAGCGGCTGCGCACCAGTTCGACTTCGCCCAGCGAGGCGGTGTCGAAATGGCGGATGCCGGCGGCGTAGACCAGATCGAGCACCTGGGGCACCGGGTTGGCTTTCACCGCATACATCGCGTCGCCGGGAAAGCCTTCCAGGAAACGCTGGGCGGCGATCTTGAATTTCTGCGGGTGCAGGCAATAGACCGGCTCGACCGGCTTCAGCGCGCCGATGGCTTTTTCAATCGTGGCGAAACGCGGAATGTCGATGCGCGTCGGTGCGTTCACGGGCACAACCCCAACAAGACGCGCGCTTCTTGGGCCAAAGGGGGGTGGGGGTCAAGAAAGAAACTTGCCTCCCCCTTGCTTGTCCCGTCATCGCCCGCAGGGCGAGGACGGATGGGGAGATAAGAATGTCGCCCCGCACTCGCGGGTTTCGCATGGACACGAAACCCGCGAGCGACCTCTCCTCGTTGGGGCGCGCAGAGGTATTACGG
>DAIDUA010000055.1 GCA_027456965.1 Alphaproteobacteria bacterium
CGCCGCGGCGGCCGCGCGCTTCACGGCGGGATGGTGGGTCAGAGTGAGGTAATCGTTGCAGGAGAATGACAGCATCCGCCGGCCGGCGCGCTCCAGCCAGATGCCGTCCTCACGCGCGGTTTCCGCCAGCGTGCTCAACGCCTTGAGCGGCGCCAGATCGCCGTCCATCGAGAACACACCATCCGTCACAATCAGCGCATGGCGATGCGCCGCGCGATGGAAGCGCAAAATCTCTTCCGCATGGGCGGCATCGTTATGACGGAACACTTCCACACGCGCCCAGGACAGCCGCGCACCCGCCCACAAACAGGAATGCGAAAGCTCGTCGACCAGCAGCAGGTCTCCGTTGCCCACGATCACCGGCACGATGCCCGCATTCGCCAGATAGCCCGAGCCAAACACACAGGCCGCTTCCGTGCCCTTCAGGCGCGCCAATCGCCGCTCGAGTTCGCCGAACAAGGGATGATTGCCGGTCACCAGCCGCGAGGCGCCCGCGCCCGCGCCGTACTTTTCAACCGCCGCGGCGGCCGCGCGCTTCACGGCGGGATGGTGGGTCAGATTGAGGTAATCGTTGCAGGAGAATGACAGCATCCGCCGGCCGGCGCGCTCCAGCCAGATGCCGTCCTCACGCGCGGTTTCCGCCAGCGTGCGCTTGAGGTGCTGGGCTTCCAGTGCGGCGAGTTTGGCTTTGGCGAATGCGTCCAGGGAGGACATGGATGCCTTTGTCTTGCGTGTGTTCACGGGTCCCTATAATGGCATGAACCGCGACAAGAAGGTCACCCCATGGACGACGTCCGCCACGACTGGAGCCGCGAAGAGCTGGCCACCCTGTTCGCCCTGCCCTTCGCCGACCTGATTTTCCAGGCCCAAACCATCCATCGGCGGAATTTCGCGCCCAACGAGGTGCAGATCTCCACGCTGTTATCCATCAAAACCGGCGGTTGTCCGGAGGATTGCGGCTATTGCTCGCAGAGCGCCTCGCACGAGACCGGCCTGAAGGCCTCCAAGCTGATGGATGTGTCGGCGGTCGTGGCCGACGCGAAGAATGCCAAACAGGCCGGCGCCACACGCTTCTGCATGGGCGCCGCCTGGCGCTCGCCCAAGGACAAGGACCTCGACGCGGTCTGCGAGATGGTGAGCAAAGTGAAATCGCTCGGCATGGAAACCTGCGTCACGCTCGGCATGCTGACGCCGCAACAGGCGGGCAAGCTGCGCGACGCCGGCCTCGATTATTACAACCACAACATCGACACCTCACCGGAATATTACGAGCAGATCATCACCACGCGCACCTTCCAGGATCGTCTCGACACGCTGGAGGCGGTGCGCGATGCGGGCATGCATGTCTGCAGCGGCGGCATTGGCGGCATGGGCGAAGACGAAGCCGACCGCATCGGCATGATCCATGCGCTTTGCACCCTGCCGCAACATCCCGAAAGCGTGCCGATCAACATGCTGATGCGCGTCGAAGGCACCAAGCTCGCCGACGCCGAAACCATCAACGCCCTCGATTTCGTACGTACCATTGCGGTGGCGCGCATCGCCATGCCGAAATCCTTCGTGCGCCTGTCGGCAGGCCGCGAATATATGAGCGACGAGGCGCAGGCACTGTGTTTCCTGGCCGGCGCAAATTCGATCTTCTACGGCGAGAAGCTGCTCACCACGCCCAATCCGGAGGCGCACAAGGATCGCCAACTTCTGGCACGGCTGGGCATGACCGCGATGGTGCCGTGACGCCGGGCTGGTTCGCGCGCGGCTTCCCGCATATCTGGCTGCCCTACACCCAGATGAAAACGACGCCCGCGCCGCTGGCCGCCGCACGCACGCAGGGCAGCCGCATCACGCTGGCCGACGGACGCGAGCTGGTCGACGGCATCGGCTCCTGGTGGACGACCGTGCATGGCTACAACCATCCACACATTATAGAAGCCATTGAGAAACAAGCCCGTGTCATGCCCCACGTCATGCTGGGCGGATTGCTACACGAGCAGGCGGCGACGCTGGCCGCGCGTCTCGCAGCCCTGCTGCCCGGCGATCTGACACGCGTGTTCTTCTCCGACTCCGGTTCGGTAGCCGTGGAGGTCGCCATGAAGATGGCGACGCAGTATTGGTTGAACCGCAACATCCGGGGGCGCACGAAATTCCTCGCCTTCAAGGGCGGCTATCACGGCGACACCATCGCCACCATGGCCGTGTGCGATCCCGAAGAAGGCATGCATGCCCTCTTCACCGGCCTCTTGCCCGAGCATCACGTCATCGACCTGCCCCGCGACGAGAAGAGCACCGCCGCTTTCGGCGCCTTCCTCGAAAAGCATGCGGATGAACTCGCCGGCATCCTGATCGCGCCGCTGGTGCAGGGCGCGGGCGGCATGATCTTCCACGACGAGCAGACGTTGCGCCGATTGCGCGCCGCCGCCGACAAATACGAGTTGTTGTTGATCTTCGACGAGATCTTCACCGGCTTCGGTCGCACGGGGACGATGTTCGCCTGCGAAGCAGCCGAAGTCGTGCCTGATATCATCACGCTCGGCAAAGGCCTCACCGGCGGCACCCTGCCGCTCGCCGCCACCGTCGCTTCGCAGAAAGTCTTTGACGCCTTCTGGTCCGACGATCCGGCCCACGCCCTGATGCACGGCCCGACCTATATGGGCAATGCGCTGGCCTGCGCCGCGGCCAACGCCTCGCTCGATCTGTTCGAGAACGAGCCGCGCCTGCGCCAGGCCGCCGATATCGGGAAATTCCTGGGCCAGACGCTGGGCCGCTGCGTCGGCCGTCCCGGGGTGACGGACGTGCGTTCGCGCGGCGCCATAGGGGTTGTGGAACTTGACCACATCGTCGATCTGAACGCCCTGAAACGCCGATTCATCGAGGAGGGCGTCTGGGTCCGCCCCTTCCGCAATATCGTCTACCTCACGCCAGCGCTGACCATCAGTGAAGACGACCTGGAGAAGCTCACGCACACGATCGTGAAGGTATTGCGCTGAATGGGTTTTTTGTCCGTGCACGTGGCGTCAACCTGACCCTTCTCTTTTGGCGCCGCGCGAAGTATGACCCCTCGTAACCTCCAGCCCCACGAGTCGCCATGACGCTCCGCCCCATCCGCCGCGCGCTGCTTTCCGTTTCCGACAAGTCCGGGCTGGTCGAATTCGCCAAGGGGCTGGCGAAGCATGGCGTGGCGCTGATCTCCACCGGCGGCACCGCCAAGGCGCTGCGCGATGCAGGTCTCAAGGTCGCGGACGTCTCCGAGGTCACCGGGTTTCCGGAGATGATGGACGGCCGGGTCAAGACCTTGCATCCGATGGTGCATGGCGGCTTCTTGGCCCTGCGCGACAAGCCCGACCACGCCGAGGCGATGAAGGCGCACGGCATCGAAGGCATCGATCTGCTGGTCTGCAATCTCTATCCCTTCGAGGCGACGGTCGCCAAAGGCGCGGGCTTCGAGGAGACCATCGAGAACATCGACATCGGCGGCCCGGCGATGACGCGCTCGGCCGCGAAGAATCACGACTGGGTCACGGTCGTCGTCGATCCGGAAGACTACGCCGCCGTGCTCGCCGAACTCGACACCAACAAGGGCGCCACCACGCTGGCGTTGCGCCGCAAACTGGCGCAGATCGCCTATGCCCGCACCGCCGCCTACGACGCCGCCGTTTCCAACTGGTTCGCCGACCAGCTTGCGAAGGATGGCGACAAGGTCCCACCCCGCCGCCGCGCTTTCGCGGGCCAGTTGCGCCAGTCCCTGCGCTATGGCGAGAACCCACATCAGGAGGCCGCCTTCTACGTCACCGGCGAGAAGCGCTTCGGGGTCGCCACCGCCGAACAGGTGCAGGGCAAGGAGCTTTCCTACAACAACATCAACGACACCGACGCGGCCTATGAACTCGTCGCCGAGTTCGATCCGAAGACCAGCGCCGCCTGCGCCATCATCAAACATGCCAATCCATGCGGCGTGGCGCTGGCGGGTTCGCTCGGCGAAGCCTATGCCCAGGCGCTGGCCTGCGATCCGGTGAGCGCCTTCGGCGGCATCATCGCCTTCAACCGCACACTCGACGGCGCCACCGCGGAAGCGATCTCCAAGCTCTTCACCGAAGTGATCATCGTGCCCGACGCCGACGCCGCGGCGCGCCGCATTCTGGCGACGAAGAAGAATCTGCGCCTGTTGATCGCCGGCGGCCTGCCAGACCCGACAACGGCCGGTCTCACCTGCAAGACGGTGTCCGGCGGCTTCCTGGTGCAGACGCGAGATAACGGCCGCGTCACGCGCGCCGAGTTGAAGATCGTCACCAAGCGCCAGCCGAGCGAGAGCGAGCTCGCCGACATGCTGTTCGCCTTCACCGTCGGCAAGCACGTCAAGTCGAACACCATCGTCTATGCCAAGGGCCTGACCACCGCCGGCATCGGCGCGGGCCAGATGAGCCGCGTAGATTCGGCGCACATCGCGGCCGAAAAGGCGCGCGCCGCGGCCAAGGCCGCGGGCTGGCCGCAGCCGATGACCATCGGCTCCGCCGCCGCCTCGGACGCCTTCTTCCCCTTCCCGGACGGCCTGCTCGAGATCGCCGAAGCCGGCGCCACCGCCGTGATCCAGCCGGGCGGTTCGATCCGCGACAACGAGGTGATCGCCGCCGCCGACGAGGCCGGTCTGACGATGGCCTTCACCGGCATGCGCCACTTCCGGCATTAAAGTGACTTCGCGCGTTCTTCCTTCACCCAGATCATGCCGATCAGGCCGACGCCGAGGAACACCAGGATCACCGCGAAACCGCCACGCTGGCTATGTGTCAGCGCCGTCATCCAGCCGACGCTGAGCGTCGCCAGGAACGATGTCGACTGCCCCGACAGCGAATAGAGTCCGAAGAACTCGGTGATGCGCGCCACCGGCGCGATGCGCGCCATCATGGTGCGGGCGTTGGCGTAGGACGCCGACACGCACACCGCCGCCAGATTGGTGACGCCGAGATAGATGATCTCCGGCCAGGTCTTGAAGAATGGCAGGGAATCCACCGGCGGCGCGTGCACGTCGTAGGGGATCACCCAGAAGATGCGGTCCGGCGCCAGGGTGATCAGCACCGTGCCGAACAGCAGCGTGCCGCCCACCGAGACGAAGATCGCCCGCTTCGAACCCAGCGTGTCGTCCAGCCAGCCGCCGAAGAATCCGCCCAGCACCGCGAACACCGTCACCACGATGCCGTAGGCGGTCATCTCCAATGCGCCCCAATGAAAGACGCCCGACGCGTACACGCCGCTGAAGATCAGCAGCGCCGGCATCCCGTCGTTGAAGAACAGCCGTGCCAGCAGATAGGTCGCGACATTGCGGTAATGGTCGAGGCTCTTCATCGTGCGGATGACGGAGCGCACGCCGCGGATCGAGGCGTCGATCCAGCCCATCCGCATCTGCGGCGAATCCGGCGTCCACAACAGCAGAGGCAGCGAGAACACCAGTATCGACAGCGCCGACAGCGGTCCGGTCAACCGTTCCGGCTCGTGCGCGGCCTGATCGATGCCGAACAGCGGATGCGCGGGCAGGAAGCTCCATGGCACGCGTCCGGGAAGCACGAAGGCGAAGAGCATCAAGAGAAGCAGGAACAGGCTCGACAGATTGCCCAGCGCCAGCCCCAAGCCCGAGAGGAAGCCCACGCGTTCGTGCGGCGCAATCGCGGGCAGCAGCGCGTTGTAGAACACGCTGGCGAATTCATAGGCGACGTTGGTGGCGCCGATCAGCAGGCCGATTTCCAGAATCGAGAGACCCGCCCCGTCCGGCTTCGCAAACCAGAGGCTTGCCGTCGCCGCGGCCATGACCAGCGCATAGAACGTGATCCACGGCTTGCGCCGTCCGCCCGCGTCGGCGATGGCGCCGAGGAACGGCGCCAGCATGGCGATGACGATGCCGCTATAGCCCTGGATGTTGCCCCAGATCGCCTGCCCGCGCACCGGATCGTGCACCAGGACATTGGTGAAATACGGCGCAAAAATATAGATCGTGATCAGCAGGATGTAGGGATTGCGGGCGAAGTCGAACATCGCCCAGGAGATCTGGCCGAGCGGACTGGCGATGGCTCCGCCCGTCGTCGATTCTCCGTCCGGCGCGATGTGCCAGCACAAGCGAAAGGGGCGGGCCGAACTGTTCCTGATGGTCGTCACCCGTGTCTGCTCTGACCGTTGCGGCCTTATCGTCGCAGCAACGTCGCATGGCTTTGGCGCTTCAACAACACGGCCGATTCTTCCTTTGCGGAAACTCTTTGAGGCGGAAGGCCCATCTGCTACACCGGTTTTACCGATCGCATGTCACAGGTCATGCCGCGATGCCCCCGAAAAAGCCACTCGTCATCGTCACACGCAAGCTGCCCGCCGTCATCGAGACGCGCATGCGCGAATTGTTCGACGCGCGTTTGAATCACGACGACGCGCCGATGAGCCGCGAGCAGCTCGTCGAAGCCGTGCAGAACTGCGAAGTGCTGGTGCCGACCGTCACCGATAATATTGACGCCAAGCTGCTCGAACACGCCGGGCCCAAGCTGAAGCTGATCGCCAATTACGGCAACGGCGTCGACAATATCGATGTGCGCGCGGCGGTGGAGCGCGGCATCACCGTGACCAACACGCCCGGCGTGCTTACCGACGACACGGCGGATATGACCATGGCGCTGATCCTCGCCGTGCCGCGCCGTCTGGTCGAAGGCGCGAAGGTGATGGAGGCCGGTCAGTTCAAAGGCTGGGCGCCAACCTGGATGCTCGGCCACCGGCTGCATGGAAAGCGCCTGGGAATCGTCGGCATGGGCCGCATCGGCCAGGCCGGGGCGCGCCGCGCCAAGGCCTTCGGATTGCAGATACACTATCACAACCGCAAGCCCGTTCCGGCGGAAATCGAAAATGAACTCGAGGCGACCTATTTGGAGAGCCTCGACCAGATGCTGGCGCGCATGGATATCCTTTCGATCAATTGTCCGCACACGCCGGCGACCTATCATCTGCTGTCGGGCCGCCGCCTGAAGCTGATGAAACCGACGGCCTATATCGTCAACACCGCGCGCGGCGAAATCATCGACGAGGATACGCTGGCATCCATGCTCAAGGCGGGCCAGCTCGCCGGCGCCGGTCTCGACGTCTACGAGCACGAACCCGCCGTGAGTCCCAAACTGCTCAAGCTCCCCAATGTGGTGCTGCTGCCGCATACGGCCTCGGCCACGATCGAAGGCCGCATTGAGATGGGCGAGAAGGTCATCATCAACGTCAAGACCTTCGCCGACGGCCACAAGCCGCCGGACCGCGTCATACCGGCCATGATCTGATTACGGCAGTTCGTAGATCACCGCATTCCAGAAACGTACCCGGTGGGAACCGCTCTTGCGGAAGCCGCGGCGGCGCAGTTCGCGCCCGATGATGGCGTTGAAATAGCCGTGGGCGACGAGTGCGGTGAAGCCGTCCTCGCGTGCGCGTTCCATCAGGATGTCGGCGGCTTCCACGGCGCGATGCTTGGCGCGGCGGTAGTTCTCGATCTCGGGGTGATAGCCGGCGTGCCACAGGATGCGCGACATCACCGCCCATTTCGGCACCTTCATGCGCAGCAGGGGGATACGCGGACTGGCCAGCGGCGCTTCCACGAACAGCGGGTCGGCGATCAGTTCCGCATTGGGGGCCAGCGCCCGGGCACTGTCCTGCGAGCGCGGCCTGTCGCTGGTGAAGACCGCCGTCAACTCCTTCACCAGATCCTGCAGCTCTTCGGGCGGCGCGCTTTCGGGATCGAGGCCCGCAGCTTCGTAGGCGTCGATATAGTCGCGGAACTCCCGGTGCGAGGTGCGCTTGTCCGTCGAAATCGCCGGCCGGCCGTGGCGCACGAGGATAATGCGCATCGCGGTGTCCGCTTGCCTGCGGGACCGGGCGGAACGGGCGGTTTCTGCGTTAATAGGAGCCTCTAGCGACATCGGTCCGGAGCCGTACGACCGGCACAAACTGCGCCGCATCGCGGAGCGTCAACAAGCGGAAAAAGAATGGGCAGCCGTCATGGAGCATGGCGGCTGTAAAGGCAAGACCGGCGGTGTCACAGGCCGACCTCCGAAAACATCCGAGTCGCCTGCCCATTTGCGCCTCCGGGCGGCCATTTCCGCGGGCTGGTTTGCGGTCCGGCGGCGGCCGTGTGTTCGCCCAATTGGGCGGCGGTCCGCCCAAGAACTGTGCAAACACGTGTTGCATTGCAACAACGCAGACTCGAAACCGTCCTTTTCTCATGGAAATCCCACGGAATCCGGCGCGCCGTCGTATTGCAATCAAATGACAGGTCTTCGAATGCTGGTTTCGCAGTCGCCACGGCGGCCGCAGCGCGAAACGAACATGAGGCGAATGACGATGAAGAAACTTGGGCTGAAACTCTCGTTGGCAGCGGCCTTGATGGCCGGCGTAGCCGTTACCAATACGGCTTATGCCGACGATGCCCCGAGTTGGGGCACTTTGTCGGCGTATGTGGCCGTGACGAACGACTATCGTTTCCGCGGCATCAGCCAGGACGCGCAGGAATTCACGCCGCAGGGCTCGATCAACTGGAGCGGCTCGGATGGATTTTATGCCGGTACCTGGCTATCCAAGGTGAACTGGACCGGCACGAACAATCCGTCGTTCCAGGCGGACTTCTACGCCGGCAAGCACACGGATCTGGACGGCACCGATCTCAATATCGAGGCTTACTATTACAGCTACCCGGACGCCAAATTCCCCGGCACCAAGGCGAGCTATTACGAAACGATCGGCCAGCTGACCCATGTCTTCGGCCCGCTGACGCTGACGCTCACCGGCGCGAATTCGCCGGAGTGGAGTCTGAGCGGCGGCACCGGCTGGTATGTGGAAGGCACCGCGGCGTACGCCGTGAACGCCTGGCTGTCGTTCAGCGGCAATCTCGGCCACCAGTGGGTGGATGCCGCTCCGAGCGCCTACACGCACTACGACTTCGGCGCGACGGGAACGTGGAAGAGCTGGACGCTCGACCTGCGCTACAACGGCTCCGATATCTCGAAGGCGCAATGCGCCGCGTTCTGGATGTCGACGCCGCACGCCTGCGAAGGCGGCGTCGTGGCCACGCTCACCTACAACATCGCGAATATCCTTCAGTAAGGCGGCAGTGCCTGGCGGCGAAAGCCCCGCGGACGCAAGTCTGCGGGGCTTTTGCTATTCGTACTCCTTGACCTTGGGCCAATAGACCGCCAGGGGCACCTTCAGGCCGCGCAGCACATAGATCGGCTGGCCCGTTTCGTAGGGCATCGCATAAGGGTTGTCGGTTTCGCCCGCCACTTCGACCGAGCGGAACTCATTGGCGTACTCGTCCCGGTTCCCGCCGATGATGATAACCACGCTGCCGTCGTGGCCGCGCGGCCCCCAGAGGAAATAGTTGTTGTGTCCGCTGATCGCCGGCGGCAGGCCCAGGCGCCGGCCAAAGACGTCGATGGCCGCCGCCTCGCCATAGTTGCGGCCGAAGAACACCGCCTTGGCGCGATCGGCGGGCGGCAGCGCCTTGTAGACCGCCGCCACCTTGGCGGCCATTTCCCGCCAGCCGAACATGTCGGCATACACCTGCGGGAGAGGACCTATTTTGTGATGTTCCATCGCCACGGCCGACGGTCCAAACCCGGCGGCGCGTGCGTAGGCGATGTAGGTCTTGACGGGAAGGACCGGGACCGCAAACGGCGACAGGAGCGCCCCGGCTAGCGTGACCGCCGCAAGCGCCGCCGCGCGCGCGGCCTTTCCCGTGACCCAGCTCTCGATGGCGACCGCGCCGAAACCCAGCAGCGTCGGATAGATCGCCGACAGGTAGTAGGCCTTTCCGTGCATCGCGACGAACAGCGCAAAAAGGATCGCATAGGCGATCGGGAACACGCGATACGCCGCCAGACGCGGCCGCGCGGCACAGGCCAACAGCCCGCTTATCCAGACCGGCGCGGCCATCGGCCCGATCAACAGCAATTGCTGGGCGAAGAAACTTACCGGTGACAGCGCGACGTTCTTGCCGTTGGCCCCTGCCTCGCCCAACTCCAGAAATGGCCAGCCATGGCGCCACTGCCACATCACATTGGGCAGCACCATCAGCAGGGCAATCGCCGCACCCGCGTAAATCCAGGGACGCAGGAGCGAGCGGCGCAGCGGTGTCGCGACGATGCCGACAGCCAGTGCAACGAGATAGAAGGCGATCATGTATTTGCTGAGCAGGCTGATGCCGACCACGATTCCGAACGGTATCCACCAGCGTTCGTCGCCGGTCTGCGCCAGCCGCACGAGGAACCAGCCGCAGGCGAGCCATGTGAGCGGCTGCAGAAGATCGGTGATCAGAAGCATGCCTTGCACGAGGAAGATCGCGCTGCCGAGAACGCACAGCCCCGCCAGCCATTGGGCGAAGCGCCCGCCGCCGAGCAGGCGCGTGAACTCGGCCGTCAGCGCCACGGTGGCCGTCATCGCCAGCGCCGGAGCCAGCCGGAATCCCACAAGAAAATTCCCGGACAGCGCATGCGACCACGAGGCAATCAACGGAACCAGCGGCGGCTGATCGACATAACCCCAGGCAGGATGGTTGCCGCAGACGATGAAATAGAGCTCGTAGCGGAAAAAGCCGTAACCGCCGTTGACGAACAGATGGATCGCGAACGTCGCGAGGCCGAGCAACAGCGACGGCGTCGTCCAGCCGTTCAGGGAGAACCGCGTATCCGCGCGCCCACTCGTGTGACCTGATTCTGCCATCTGCCCGCCCCGGATATCCCTGCAGCGGTTTGTAGCAAGAAATTGGTCGGAGAGAGAGGATTCGAACCTCCGGCCCCCACGTCCCGAACGTGGTGCTCTACCAGGCTGAGCTACTCTCCGATGCCGGTCGCATTTTCCGCAGCAAACCTGCTTTTTGTCGGAAAATGATCCCTCGGGAGGCGCCCTTATAACGATGCGCCCCGCCCCCCGCAACCGGCGGAATTACCCGCGTTGAAAGCCTCAGGACTAGGCCTTATGGTCCGCGACCTTTTCCATGCTGGGGCGTCGCCAAGTGGTAAGGCACCGGATTTTGATTCCGGCATTCGGAGGTTCGAATCCTCCCGCCCCAGCCAGCTTTTCCGGCAAATGCGTTTAAGGGCTGTTGGTGAACCGCGCGCCCAGCCGGTCGAGAATCTCTTCCGTCGAGAAGCCCAGCGCTTCAAGCCTGCCGGATCGCGCCAGCAGCGCCAGCCCGCTCAGCGTGGCCGCGACCAGCAAGACGTCGCAGTGCGCCTCGCGGTTGTCGGCCGTTTGCCCGGATGCTTCCGAAAGCACCTTGAGCGCCGCGATCAGCCGTCCGTTGAACAGTCGTTCCGCGTCGCGCGTTCCGGCGCTGGCAGGCAGCGCCGCGTAAGCGGCGGCGATGGTCTCCGTCGTCTGCAGCAGCGAAAGCGCCGCACCCGAGGCGGCCGCAAGCTTGCCCTTGCCCTCGCACCCGGCGGCGGCCCCGCGCATGGCGCGCGACAGCGACGACAGATCGTCCGCCGCCAGCGCCAGCAGCAGTTCGTCCTTGCCGGTGAAGTAGCCGTAAAGCGCGGCCGGCGCGAACCCTGCTTCCGCCGCCACGCCGCGCAGCGACAGGTCGCGTGCGCCCTCGCGCGTGGCGACGCGCCGCGCCGCTTCGAGGATGGCGGCGCGCGTCGCGTTGTGTTCGCGCGCGCGCCGTTCGTTACGTCTGGTTGCCGTCGCTGGCTGGCTCATCGCCCGGCATGATAGGTGATTCGCCGGGTAGGCCGTTATTGCTTCTTCGGGCAGATCTTCGGATCGGTGTCCGTCTTGCACTGCTCGTTGTGCAGGTCGTTGAACTGGGTCGCAACCTGCGTTTCGGTGTCGACCGTCTTGTCATAAACCTTCTGCATGTCGTCCATGGTCTGTTTGAGAGACGCGGCCTTGTCCTTGCCCTTGTCCCCTTCGGCCTGGGCAGCGGCCAGCGCGGCCTGATCGATCTTGGCCTGCTGCATCAGGCAGCCGCGGTACGGCTGGAGCGATGCCTGATAGGCCTTGACCTGATGATAGGCGTCGACCACTTCGGCGCGCCCCACCTCGACCGTCTTGCCGCTGAGATCGCTGGCGGCCGGAATGGCCGGCGCAATAGGGGCCAGCCCGCATTCGTTCGCGGCAAGCGCAGGCACGGCCGCCACGGCCACCAACACCGCGGCCAGACAGATACTCTTCAACATTCGTGAAACTCCCTGATGTGTCACAACCCCAACAGGGCCAAGATAAGCACATCTTCCTGGTGGGAACAAAGGCCGGTGCGACCTTCGCGTCGCCGCTCAGACCTCGCTGCCATAGGGCGGCGCCGGATCGTATTCCATGCCGCGCTGCACGGCGCGGGCGAAATCCGGCGTATGCATTTGTCCCGTCAGCCAAAGTGCCATGTCGATCCCCGCCGAAACGCCGGCGGCAGTAACAATATTTCCGTCCTGAACATAGCGATGATGTTCAAGCACTTCGGCCGCTTCGCCGCGGGCGCGAAGGGCTTCGACGAAGCTCCAATGGGTTGTCACCCGCTTGCCTCGGGCCGGCCCCGCCGCGGTCAGCAGCAGGGCCCCGGTGCAGACGCTGGTCACCCATTTCGCCTTATGCGCGATATTCGCGATCCAGGCGAGCGCCATCCGGTTCTCCGCCTCGCGGCGCGCGCCCTGGCCGCCGGGTATCAACAGCACGTCGAGCCTCAGGCACTGGTCCATCGTCAGATCGGGCAGGACGCGCAGGCCCTTGGCGCATACCACCGGCTGGTGGCGGTCGGCGATCAGCTTGACGTCGTGCACCGGTCCCTTCCCGAGATGCTGGCTCACCGCGTTTGCCATGGTGAAGACTTCCCATGGGCCGACGAAATCGAGTTCTTCGACGCCGTCGAACACGAATATCCCGATGCTGATGGTCACGCCGCGTCTCCTTTGCAGGAGATATTACGGCTTGCGCAGCGCCACTGCAAAACCGTCGACAGGTATATTGGCTTCCATACGCGGTGCGCAGGCCATGAGCCCTGCCACGTCCAGGCCGTTCTCGTGGGCGAGCGCGCGCAGATAATTCTCGGAATGCCGCCAGCGGCGCTTCGGACCGAGTTCGAAGCCCTCGCCCGGCTTGCTCTCCACCGTGAACAGGAAGAATCCGCCGGCGTTCAGAGCGCGCGCGGTTCCCTGAACGGTCGCGGCGAGATCGCCGAGATAGACCAGCGTGTCCGCCGCCAGCACCAGATCGTAGCGCGCCGCATCGAGCGCGCTTTCGATGTCGGCGACGTCAAGCCTGTCATAGATGTCCCGCGCCCTCGCCTTCAGGATCATCGCCGGGCTCAAGTCAATGCCGTCGAGGCGTGCCGCCAAATCCTTGAACGCGGTGCCGCAAAGACCCGTGCCGCACCCGAGATCGAGTACGGCGAGGCCCCCGCGTCCGGGCATCACCAGATTCGCCAGTTGCCGCAGGATCTGCGGCGCCCGATAGCCAAGCTGTGACAACATCCGCGAATCGTAATCGGTCGAAAACTGGTCGAACAGGTGACGCACATAGCCCGCGTCGGAGCGCGGCCGCGCGCGCATCGCCTCCGCCTGCCTGATTTTCTCCGCAAGGCCCGGCGTCTCGTCCGGAAGCGCCGAGAAGACGTTCGTCGCCTTTTCCGCCTCGCCGGCCTGCAGCCAGGCGCAGCCCAGAAGAAACCGCGCATCGTCCAGGCCGGGGTCGAGGCGCAGCGCGCGTTGGATTTCCGCGATGGCCGGTGCCAGAAGCTCGCAGCGCATCAGCGCTTCGCCCAGGCCAAGCGCGGCCTGCGCCACATGCGGATAGAGCATCGCCGTATCGCGCGCGGTTTCGAGCGCTCCGGCCGTATCGCCGCTCAGGGCGCGTGCGCGCGCGTAGAAAAACCGCGCCAGGAGGCCCCCGCGCCCCTCGTCGATCAGTCCGTGCAGCAGTTCCGCCGCTTCGGGCGCGCGGCTTTCCGCGATCAGCCGCTCTGCTTCGTCGAGCGGTCCATGCTCAAGATGCAAGTGTGCACTTGCCGTTGTTGAGGACGACAACGTCGCGTTCCTTCAGTTTGCAGCGGAAGGATACCACGGAACCGTCCACCCAGATCTCCGTCACGATGGTTTCGCCGGGAAAGACCGGCGCGGAGAACCGCGCATCGAATCCGGTGATCTTCTTCGCGTCGTATTTGCAGACGCTGGAGATGACGGCGCGGCAGGCCGTGCCGTAGGTGCAAAGCCCATGCAGGATCGGCCTGGGATATCCCGCCATCTTCGCGACATTGGGATCGCGGTGCAGCGGATTGCGGTCGCCGGACAGCGCATAGAGGAGGGCCTGGTCCGGGCGCGTGTCGCAGGCGACCTCGAGATCGGGCGCGCGCACCGGCAGCGCGTGCGGCACGGGCGCGCCATCCTTCGGTCCGCCGAAGCCGCCGTCGCCGCGTGCGAAGATCGTCACGCCGAGCGTGCACAGCTTGTCGCCGGATTTCTTCTCGCGGATCACCTTCTCCATGAGGATGAGCGCGCCCTTGCCCTCGCCCTTGTCGATGGCGCCGGCCACGCGCTCGTCGGCGATCACCTCGGCTTCCACCGGCAACGGCTTGTGCAGGGTCAGCCGTTGCTCGCCGTGCACGACCATCAGGTAGTTTATGCCCGAGCGCGCCAGCGTCGCCTGCCCCCAGCCGATCACCGTCGCGAAGGTGGGCACCGTCTGCAGATCGTTCTCGTAGACGTATTTGAGTTCCTGCGGATTCATCGGATCGCGCATGAAGCCCACGCCCAGCGCGTAGAGCATGGCTTCGCGGTCGGTATAGCGGAACGTGTCGCCGGTCGATTTGAGCTGCATGATCTCGTCGTAATTGATGGGCATGCGCGTCCTCCGGTGATAATTCGTCAGGGAATACAGAGTATTTGTTGAGGGGTACTTGCGGCAATCGCCGTTCGGCGCTTTTCTCGAACGGCAAGCTTACCTGGGGAGAGCATGCACCAGTCCTACGACGAACACCGCCCGCCGCACAGGTTCGGCTGTCTGAAAGGTTGCCTCACGGCCATCCTGCTCGCCGTCCTGGTGGTGGGAGGCCTGATCGGCTTCATGAGCTGGAACATCTATCGCGGCTTTGAGGGCGACCGTCATCTCCAGACAATCCTGAGCATCGCTCGCAACGACGGCCGGGTGCGCGCCGAATTGGGGGGCACCTTCTATGTCATGGAAATCGAACGCCAAACCTTTCCGACAGGCAACGGCCGCGCCACGACCTACCAGATCGTACTCATCGGCCCCAACGGCAGGGGCGAGCTCGACGTGCGCATGGAACCAAGGGCCGGGCGGATGACGATCGTATCGATGATCCTGACGGGCCCCGACCGCCGTCCGATCGCCATCATCGGCAAAGGGCCGCGAAGCCTGCTGCAGACGATCTGGATCCCGCCGGACATGCATCCGGCCTGACGGCCTCCCCACTGTGACGGGCAAATGCTAGCGTCCGAAACGGAGGACCGGGCCCATGACCTACCGCTGTTTCGATGTCGACATCGCCGACAAGATCGCACGCATCACGCTGAAGCGCGGCGACGAACTCAACACCATGACACCGGATTTCTGGCGCGAACTGCCCGAGATCGTGCGCGATATCGATGACGGTGCCAAGGCGCGCGTGATCGTCATCGCCTCCACCGGCAAGCATTTTTGCGCCGGGATGGATCTTTCGGTTTTCACCGGGGGCCAGTCCGCCTGAACCGCCGCCGCACTGTCGAGCGAAGAACGCGGCCGCGTGCGCGCCGCCCTGCGCGGCAAGGTTCTCGAATTGCAGGAGACCTTTAGCGTGCTCGACCGCGCGCGTATGCCGGTGCTGGTCGCCGTGCAGGGCGGTTGCATCGGCGCGGGCGTCGACATGATCAGCGCCTGCGACTGCCGCTACGCGACCGAAGACGCCTTCTTTGTCATCCAGGAAATCAATCTCGGCATGACCGCTGATGTCGGCACCTTCCCGCGCCTCTGCCATCTGATGCCGCAAAGCGCGCTGCGGGAACTGGCCTATGCGGGCCGCCGCCTGCCCGCGCAACGGGCCAGGGAACTCGGCCTGGTCGGCGAAGTCTTCGCCACCCGGGCCGAGATGCTGGCGCATGTCATGGACGTGGCCAAGGACATCGCCGAGAAATCGCCGCTCGCCGTCCACGGCTCCAAGGTGATGATCAACTACGCGCGCGACCATTCCATCGCCGACGGCCTCGATTACATCGCCACCTGGCAGGCCGGCATGTACAATCCGGAGACCGACATGCTGGAAAGCTTCGTGGCGAAGAACCAGAAGCGCGCGCCTGTCTTCGCCGACCTTTTGCCGGTGAAGAAGGGGTTGAGGACGGAGTGAGCCGACCTCAATACCCCGCGGCCAGCCCTGCCGTGCGGCGGTCGTCGTTTGCACCTTCGAGAAGGTGGGTCTTCGGATCGCGCAGGATCGCCTCGTCCGCGCCCCATGCGGGAATGACCTTGAACGTGTAGCCCATCTTTTCGAGCGCGGCCTGCGTCGTGGGCGTGAGATAGCCCGGCTCCACCATGACGAGGTCCGGCAACCATTGTTGATGCACGCGCGGCGCATCGACCGCCTGCTGCATGTTCATGCCGAAATCGACGACGTTGAGGATGCTTTCCAGCGTGGTCGAGATGATCGTCGAGCCGCCAGGACTGCCCGTGACCATGAACAGCTTGCCCTTGCGCAGCACGATGGTCGGCGTCATCGAACTCAGCGGCCGCTTGCCGGGCTGCACGTCGTTGATGCTTCCCTGCACCAGGCCGAAGCTGTTTGGGACGCCGGACTTCGAGGTGAAGTCGTCCATCTCATTGTTGAGGAAGAAGCCGGTATCGCCGGCGATCTGTCCGAGGCCGAACAGGTAGTTGATCGTGTAGGTGACGCTGACGGCGTTGCCCTTCGCGTCGACCACCGAATAATGCGTGGTGTGCGTGCCTTCGTCGGGTCCGAGGCTGCCCTTGACCTCCGACGACGGCGTCGCCGCATCGGGCTTGATCTGCGCGCGGATCGCCGCGG
>DAIDUA010000056.1 GCA_027456965.1 Alphaproteobacteria bacterium
GTATCGGCAGGTCGCGGGCAGGCTAGCCCGCCGCCGCGATCGATGTCACGCGCGCGCCCGGTCCCGCAGCAATTCCAAATGGCCCCCGGCCTGGCTTGTCGGGTAGTCTTTCCTCGCCCACCCCCGGCCTGGGCGGTCCGGGGCGAGTCCAATATGCAACAGGTCGCGGGTTTCTTCCGACCCTCCGGCACCTGGTGACGATTTCGGCTGGCGGCGCGGCGCGATTTGCGATTCGCAGGCTTTGTGACCGCCCTGGAGTTCCTGTTTGGAGAGTTGAGAGCTGTCTGCGCCGATCTTCCGGACCGGCGCAAAGGGCCGCGTGACGAGGGCCAATACACCATGGCCGACATCGGCCTGTCGGCCTTCTCGGTGTTTTTCATGGGAAGTCCCTCGTTCCTGGGCCATCAGCGCGCGTTGGAGGAGGGGCACGGCCGGTCGAACTGCCAGACCTTGTTCGGTATGACCGCCATCCCGACCGATCCTTATATTCGGCTGATGCTGGACGGGGCCCCAACGGCGGCGTTCGATCCGCTGTTCTTCAAGACGATCGCGACAGAGGGCGTGCTTGAGCCGTTCCAGCGCCTGAACGGCCGGGTGTTGATCGCGCTGGATGGCACCGAGCATTTTTGCTCGCGCAAGATCCATTGCCCGCGTTGTTCGACACGGAAGCGTTCGGATGGCGGCACGGAGTATTTCCATGCCTTTCTTGGCGCCAGCATCGTGGCCCCGGGCCACCAACAGGTTCTGCCGCTGCCACCGGAATTCATCGCGCCCCAGGACGGGGCGGAGAAGCAGGACTGCGAACGCAATGCCGCGAAGCGCTGGCTCATGCGGCACGGACCCACGGTGGCCCACCGCCGGCCGATTTTTCTCGGCGACGATCTGTTCGCCTGTCAGCCCATTGCCGCCGCGGTCCAGCAGGCAGGCGGAAATTTCCTCTTCACATGCAAGCCGACCTCGCATCCGACCATCGCCGAATACCTCGACGGCGCCGAACTCGAAGAACACCGCACCGCCGCCGTCGCCCGCGGCAAGCGCACGACAACGATCTACCGCTGGCTTTCCGCCGTGCCGATGCGCGACACCAAGGACGCGCTGAGCGTCAACTGGTTCTCCGTCGAAATCCAGAACAACAAGGGCAAGCGAAGCTATTATAACAGCTTCGTCACCGATCTGCCGGTCGCAGCCGCCAACGTCGCGGAACTGGCCGCCTGTGGCCGCGCCCGGTGGAAGATCGAGAACGAGACCTTCAACGTGCTCAAGACCAACGGGTACAATCTCGAACACAATTTCGGGCACGGCAAGGAAACTCTCGCTTCCCTCCTGGTGGTCCTCAATCTGCTCGCCTTCGCCTTCCATACCGCCGCCCGGTTGGCCGTGCCGGCCTGGCGCGAGGCCATCGTCACGCGGGGCGCGCGGTACCGGTTCTTCGAGCACCTGCGGACGGTTACCGCCTATGTGGTGTTCGAGACCTGGGACCATTTGCTCAGGTCCATCGCCGCCGCGGCCATACGGCCGCCCTGAGCCGGGCCTCCTTCAGCCCCGCCCGAAACCAACCAGAGATGGAGAGACCCTTCGAAAAAATCCCGGACACATCGCATTTGGAATTGCTGTTGATCTAGATCAAGGCATGTCGGCATTTGCCCTTGCTTCCGAACGATCCGGCGGCGATCATGCCGTGCCATGGCGATAGAGACACGTGGCGGGGACAGGCCCCTCCTGCACGTGCGCGCTGCGACGGCCGGGTGGCACCGGCCAGCGAATCGTTCCGTCGAATCATCGAGGAAGGCAATGTTC
>DAIDUA010000057.1 GCA_027456965.1 Alphaproteobacteria bacterium
TTCTTGGCGCTGGCCAGCGCGACGATCAGGTCGTTCTTGTCGTTGCGCAGCAGCAGCATGTCGCGCGCCGTGGCGTACATCTGCTGCGACATGTGGGCGAGGTAGAACACGAAAAGCGCCGCCAGCAGCGACAGACCGTCATAGATCATGCCGCCTTGCTGCAGCGGGGCCAGCACCAGCGCCATGCCGTAGATGCTGAACGCGATCCACGACAGCGGCCGGCTGGCGCTCAGCATCGCCGTCGACCCCGATAGCGAGATGGCGATCAGCAGGATGACGATCATATGGTCGAGGTTGTTGCCCGGCGCCCAGAGGAGATAGACCAGCGAGGCCCAGGTGACCGCGGTGACGGAATAGCTCGCGGCGACGGCGGCCATCCATTTTCGTCCGTCGCGGAGCGTGGCCTTGCGGTGGGCGAACATCGCCGCGGCGATCGCCAGCGGCATAACGCCGAACGTCACGCCGGCAAACCAGCCCAGGAGCTGCGCGGTGCCGACCCATTGCCGGAACATCACGCAGACGATCAGTGCGAAAGCCGGCATGATCCAGTGGTTCGGCGCAACGTTGCGCAGCGCCAGTTCCATCTGGTCGAGTGCCAGCTTGGTGCTGCGTTCTCTCGCGCGCTCGTCGCTCAGCTTCTCTGCGACCATCGACAGCGTACCCGGATCCTGGCCGCCATCTTGTCGGGCGTAGGTTAAAAGACCTTTGCCGTCAGCCGATTAACCCTATTCGCCCAGGGACTGGATGCCTGTCAGGTGGGCCAGCGCACGAACGGCACGAGCATCGGTACGCGCCGGGCGTAGGCGTCGTAAGCCTCCGGCCCAAGCTCTTCGCGCAGGAAGCGCTCTTCCAGCCGCGCCTTGATGTACCAGCCCGTCGTCATGAGCGCCGCGCCGAGAAAGGAGGTCGGCGCGCCATGGGCCACGGCCGTCGCCAGCGCGGCAAGCGTGATGCCGGTATAAATAGGATGGCGCACCACCGCGTACGGGCCGGTGGCGATCACGTGATGGCTGCTCTTGCGGGTGATGCCGCTGGACCACAGCGGCCCCAGATGAATGCGGGCCCACCAGCAGAAGCTGAAGCCGATCGCCACGAGCGCGACCATCACCCAGCCAAGCGCGCCGGTCGGCGTGCGCCAGAAGCGGTAGATCATGTCATAGCGGGTGGAAATCAGCCCGAACAGAAACAGATAGCCCGCGAGCACCAGGGCCCGGTAAAGCAATTCGCGCGTCAGCCCGGCGCGCTTAATCGTCGGGTTGCACCACATGGCCGCGACGATCCACGACATGATCCACACGAGCCACAACAGATAGATCGTGACCAACGGCGACATTTCGGCCTCTCCGCCCGGCAGGGCGGCTGGCGGTCTTGCCGAATCGGCAGATCGCGTAACCCCTTTCTTATCGCATTTTCGGCCGGAGCGCGGTCGCTCCGGCCGAGAACGCGCAATAAGGGGGAAGTGTGATCAGAAAGCCAAAGCCTTCGCCTGTTTGACCAGCGGCAGCTTGCGGATGTCGGCCAGCACTTTCTCGTCCATCTCCGTATCGATCTCTACCAGCGCGATGGCGTCGGCGCCCGGCGCGGTGCGGCCTAGGGTGAAGTTGGCGATATTGACCTTGGCTTCTCCCAGCACCATGCCCAGTCGGCCGATGAAGCCCGGTTTGTCTTCGTTCGTCACATAAAGCATGCGTGGAGCGAAGCCGGCGTCGAGGTCGATATCCTTGATCTGGATGAGACGCGGCCGTCCATCCGAGAATACCGTGCCGGCGACGCTGCGGGTCTGCTCGGGCGTCTTCACAGTGATCTTGATGTAGCCCTCGTAGATGCCCTGTCGGTCGCGGCGGGTCTCGCTCACCTTCGTGCCGCGCTCTTTTGCCACGATGGGCGCGTTGACCATGTTGACTTCCGGCAGATGCGGCTTGAGCAGACCGGCCAGCGCTGCCTGCGTCAGCGCCCGTCCGTTCATCGTCGCGGCCGTGCCCTCGTAGAGGATTTCCACCGTCTCGATGCTGGTGTCGGTCAGCTGGCCCGCGAAGGCGCCGAGATTTTCCGCCAGAACAATCCACGGTTTGACCAGCGCGGCTTCCTGCGCGTTGATCGACGGCATGTTGAGCGCATTGGTGATGGCGCCGGTCAGCAGGTAATCCGCGATCTGTTCGGCGACTTGCAGCGCGACGTTCTCCTGCGCTTCTTCGGGGGAGGCGCCCAGATGTGGCGTCGCCACGACCTTTTCGTTGCCGAAGAGGGCGTTGGCCTTGGCGGGTTCTTCGGCGAACACGTCCAGCGCAGCGCCGGCCAGATGCCCAGAATCCAGCGCCGCCTTCAGCGCCGCTTCGTCCACCAGCCCGCCTCGGGCGCAATTGATAAGGCGCGCGCCCTTCTTCATCTTGCTGATGGCGTCGACCGAGATGATGTTGCGCGTCTCGTTGGTGAGCGGCGTGTGCAGAGTGATGAAATCCGCCCGCGCCAGCAGATCGTTCAATTCCATCTTCTCGACGCCGAGATCGGCGGCGCGTTCGGCCGAGAGATAGGGATCGTAGGCCACCACGTGCATCTTCAGGCCCTTGGCGCGGTCGGCGACGATGCCGCCGATGTTGCCCGCGCCGATCAGGCAGAGCGTCTTGCCGTAGAGCTCGGTTCCCATGAAGCGGTTCTTTTCCCACTTGCCGGCATGGGTGGAGGCGTTGGCGGCGGGAATGTCGCGGGCCAGCGCCATCATCAGGGCGATGGCGTGCTCGGCTGTGGTGATCGAATTGCCGAAGGGCGTGTTCATGACGATCACGCCGGCGGCCGTAGCGGCGGGGATGTCGACATTGTCGACGCCGATGCCGGCGCGGCCGACCACCTTCAGCTTCTTGGCCGCCTTGATAACATCGGCGGTGATCTTGGTGGCCGAGCGGATGGCGATACCATCATATTGGTCGACGATCTTGAGCAGCTCTTCCTTGGGAAGGCCCGTCTTCACGTCGGCTTCGACGCCACGCATCTTGAAGATCGCAACGGCGGCGGGGGACAGCTTGTCGGCGATGAGAACCTTAGGCATGACGATAACTCCTTTCCTTCCCCTCAAGAGGGAAGGGAACCGGCCTTGCACGAGCGCGCGCTGGCCGGATGGATGGGAAAATGAATCCTCGAACTAACCGTTCTTGACCTTGGCCCAGGCCCAATCGAGCCACGGCGTCAGCGCCTCGACATCGGATGAGTCCACCGTTGCGCCGCACCAGATGCGAAGACCCGGTGGGGCCGCGCGATAGGCGGCGATGTCCAGCGCCACGCCTTCCTTGTCCAGTGTCGATGCGATCTTCTTGGCAGCATCGGCCTGGGCTTCTGGTGCCAGGGCCGTGAACCAGGGGTCGACGATCTTGAGGCACACGCTGGTGTTGGAGCGGATCGCTTCGTCCTTGGCGAGGAAAGCGGCCCAGCCGCATTCCTTCACCCAGTTTGCCAGCACTTTCAGGTTGGCATTGGAGCGCGCCATCAGCGCCTTCAACCCGCCGATCCCTTCCGCCCATTTCAGCGCGTCGAGGTAATCTTCCAATGCCAGCATCGACGGCGTGTTGATTGTTTCGCCTTCGAAGATGCCTTCGACCAGCTTGCCGCCCTTGGTCATGCGAAATATCTTCGGCATCGGCCAGGCTGGCGTATGGGCTTCAAGCCGCGCAACGGCATTCGGGGAGAGGATCAGCATGCCGTGCGCGGCTTCACCCCCGAGAACTTTCTGCCACGAGAAGGTCGCGACATCGAGTTTCTTCCAGGGGATGTCCATGGCGAACGCCGCAGAGGTGGCGTCGCAAATCGTCAGTCCTTCGCGCGTGTCGGAAATCCAGTCGCCATTGGGCACACGTACGCCGGACGTCGTGCCGTTCCACAAGAACACGATGTCGTGTTTGGGGTCGGCTTCCTTGAGTTTCGGCAGTTCGCCATACGGCGCCTTGAAAAGGCGGCTGTCTCTGAGTCTCAGCTGCTTGACCGTGTCGGTCACCCAGTCTTCGCCGAAACTTTCCCAGGCGAACAGATCGACGGTGCGCGGCCCCAGCATCGACCACATCGCCATTTCCACGGCGCCGGTGTCGGAGGCCGGCACGATGCCCACGCGATAATCGGCGGGGATGCCGAGCAGCGCCTTGGTGCGGTCGATGGCTTCCTTCAGCTTCGCCTTGCCCGGCTTGGAGCGGTGCGAGCGGCCCAGAAGGGCGGCATTGAGGACTTCAGGGGTCCAGCCTGGCCGCTTGGCGCAAGGTCCGGACGAAAAAAAAGGCCGTGCAGGGCGCACGGCCGGCGTATTACCGGTCATCTCACATTCCTTTCAGAATGTTGCACCTCGTTGGGGAGGTGTGGCCCGCGGACGGATATAAAGATTCGCGCCGACGCCGTCAAACGATAAAACTGCGACTTTGTATTTTGCTTAAAAAGCAATTTTCCTGCGCGACGCTCTAAACAGAGATTTCTCCCGTCATGTACAGCGCGCACGGCCCCGAAATCACGGTGCGCGCGCCTTCGTCGGTGCAAACGAGATCGCCGCCGCGTGGAGAAACCTGTCTCGCCTTCATGGTCTTTTTGGAAAGCCGTTTGGCCCAGAACGGCGTCAGCGTGCAATGCGCGGAGCCGGTCACCGGGTCTTCCGGCACGCCCTTGTCGGGTGCGAAGAAGCGCGAGACAAAATCGTAGCCCTCATCGCCCTTCGCGGTAGCGATCAGCCCCCACATGCCGATCGTGCGCAGCACGCGGGCCACGTCGCCAGGTCCCTTCATGCCACGGACAGTCTTCGCGTCTTCCCAGACGGCGAGCAGATAACGCGCTCTGTGGATTTCCTTCGGCGGCGGCACGCCCAGCGCCTCGCCGACAATCGGTGCGAAACCTTCCGGTGCCTCGAACGGAACCGGCATGGCCGACGGAAGCGACATCACGTGCCGACCGTCGCGCCCGCGCGAGACGATCAGTTCGCCGGAGCGCGTCATGAACGACACTGCCTTCAATTCGGGATCGAGGAATTCGAACACCGTCCAGGCGCTGGCCAGCGTGGCGTGGCCGCAGAGGTCGACTTCCGCTTCCGGTGTGAACCAGCGAAGGTCATACCGCCCCGGTGCCGTCTTCACGAAGAACGCCGTCTCGGCGAGATTGTTCTCGTTGGCGATTTTCTGCATCAACCCTGGTTCGATCCAGGATTCGAGAGGAACCACCGCCGCCGGATTTCCCTCCAGCACACGATTTGCGAAGGCGTCGACCTGCCAGATTTTGAGTGTCATCGCCCGACCTTTCGATTGGAGGCGCGAAGCCTACCGCCGGAACCCCGTGTCGCGTACAGGCACTGTTGCATGGCGGATCACACCTGCGCACATGGTTTGCGCTGGCGGAATGCCGGCGACTTTGGGTAAGCTGTCGGGGCATGCCGCTGTTGCGTATCCTTGACGCTGGCGAACGCCGTCCGGTCGCCTGGCACGGACTTGGCAGAGATTTGTTCGTCACTCCGCGGCGCTGGCGTTGAACATCGCGCTGCGCTTCTCGCGCAAGGCCGACTTTATGCCTCGTTGCAGCTTGTCGAAGGCGCGCACCTCGATCTGGCGCACGCGCTCACGGGACACGCCGAACCTGTGCGACAGCTCTTCCAGCGTCGCCGGCTCGTCCTGCAGTCTCCGCGCGCGGATGATCTCGCGTTCGCGTTCCGGCAGTTCGCCCAGTGCGGCGTTGAGCAGCTCCTTGCGCTCGTTGACCTCCTGGGTTTCGGCCAAGCGGGTTTCCTGATCGATCGAAGTGTCGGGCAGCCAGTCCTGCCATTCCGATTCGCCGTCCCCGCGCAGCGGCGCGTTGAGGGAGGAATCGGGCGCCGACAGCCGGCGGTTCATGTTGACAACTTCGCTCTCCGAGACGCCGAGCTGGTCGGCCAGCGTGGCCACGTGCTCGGGCGTCAAATCGCCTTCCTCGATGGCGCTGATCTTGTTCTTGGCCTTGCGCAGGTTGAAGAACAGCTTCTTCTGGTCGGACGTGGTGCCGATCTTCACTAGGCTCCAGGAGCGCAGGATGAATTCCTGGATCGAGGCGCGAATCCACCACATCGCATAGGTCGCGAGCCGGAAGCCGCGTTCGGGATCGAAACGTTTGACCGCCTGCATCAACCCGACATTGCCTTCGGCGACGATCTCGGACACCGGCAGGCCGTAGCCGCGATAGCCCATGGCGATCTTGGCGACGAGGCGCAGATGCGAAGTGACGAGCTTGCGCGCGGCCTCGGGGTCCTCATGCTCCTTCCAGCGCTTGGCGAGCATGTACTCTTCTTCCGGCGCCAGAAGCGGGAACTTCCGGATCTCCGAAAGATAGCGCGACAGACCGCCTTCACCGTGGAGGGCTGGTAGCCCGCGGCTGCTCATGGTCGAACCCCTTTTTTCCGGCACCCAAGCGCGCCGGAGACACATATCCTACTACGCCCACACATGGGGTGGGATAAAGTAAACGCCATAACACAGCGGTTATGGCGTAAGATGTAGGCGCGATTAAGGAATCTTCAAGTCTCCCGGCGCCGCCCAAAGGCTACGCCGTGGCAAGCGAGATTCACTTGGCACGCCGGAGCTTTAGCGAAGGCGGCGCAACGCGGCAATCAGGCTGGATAAGTCCTCCGGCCATTTCGACTCGAAGCGCAAGGTCTTGTGCAGGCTTGGGTGCTGGAAGCCCAGAATATAGGCGTGCAGCGCCTGACGCGGAAAGTTCGTAGCCGCTGCGAATGCCATCTCTTCGTCTGGGGTTTTGGGCCGCGGCGCTTGGCGTGCCCGCCCATAGGAGGCATCCCCGATCAGCGGGTGGCCCAGATGGGTCAGGTGCACGCGGATCTGGTGCGTGCGCCCGGTCTCCAGGCGGCATTCCAGCAGCGACGCCAAGGGGCGTTCCGGGTCGCCGAAGCGCTCCACCACGCGATAATGCGTGCGCGCTTCCTTGCCTCCGGCGCGCAACACGCCCATGCGTTTGCGATCGAAGGGATTGCGGCCGATCTGGGTGTCGATGACGCCGTCACCCAGCCTTGGGCTTCCCCACACCACGGCGTTGTAGGCGCGCTCGATGGTGTGATTGGCGAACTGTTTGGCAAGGCTTGCCATGGCGCGCTCAGTCTTCGCCGCCACCAGCAGCCCGCTGGTGTCCTTGTCGAGGCGGTGGACGATCCCGGGCCGCGCCACGCCGCCGACACCCGACCGCGAGGCGCCGCAATGGGCGATCAGGGCGTTGACCAGCGTACCATCCGGGTTGCCGGCCGCGGGATGCACCACAAGTCCCGCCGGCTTGTCGATGACGATCAGGTCCTTGTCCTCGTAAACGACGATCAGTGGGATGTCTTCGCCCTGCGGGGTGGCGGGGGCCGGGTGCGGCACGTCGATCAGATAGGTCTCGCCGGGTTTGACCCTGTGATTGGCGTCTCTTATCGTCTCGCCGCCACGCGTTACCGCGCCGGCGTCGAGCAATTGGCGCAGGCGCGAGCGGCTCAAGTCGGTATGCGTATCCGCCAGGAAGCGGTCGAGCCGGACTCCAGACCGCTCGTCCGTCACCGTGGCGCGGCGCAACGTTTCCCCACCGGAGGACTTCGTGTCTGACATCTCCGAATCCAATCCCAAAGCCACGCTAGGCTACCGCCTCGCGCTCGGTACCGTCATCTTCTTCGGCCTCCTCATCGTCATAGGTGTCGGCGTTCTAATCGTCGGGCTGATGAAAGGCTGGGGCACGCATACGTCGGTTTCGGCAAGGGTGTCTACTACGACGACGCCGGCCGCGCCTGTCCGCATGACGCTGGCCCCAGGTTACACAATTCTGAGCACGGACACGCAGCCCGGCCGGCTCGTCCTGCATTTGCGTTCGTCGGAAAAGGACGAGATAGACATCATCGATCTCAAGGACGGGCACATCATCAGTATCATCCAGGCACAGGCGCCGAAATAGCGGCTTGTTGCTTTTCTCCACCGAGGGCGAGGTGGAAGCACGAAGTTGAGATATAGAGGCGTAGGGGGTCGGTCTGCCGCAATGATCACGATACTTGTTCTGCCGCAGCCGCTTCGTGCGCAACTGGCAGCAGAGGCGCGGGCGGCATTCCCCCGCGAATGTTGCGGCCTGATTGAAGGCGAGCGCGACTTCGAACGCATGCACGCCGTGATCCTTCATCCGACCGCCAATTTCAGCGCTGACGCCGCGAGCTTCGAGATCGACCCGGCCGCGCATCTGCGCCTGAAGCGCACGGCGCGCGCGGCGGGCCGAGAGATCGTCGGCTGCTACCACTCCCACCCCAACGGACGGCCGGTGCCTTCGGACCACGACCGCGCCTTTGACGGCCAGGATGGCTTCGTCTGGCTGATTGTCGCCATCGGCGAAGATGCTGCGCCGGCGGAGCTTTCCGCCTTCGAAGGCGCCAATTTCCGGCAGATTTCCGTGGTCGAATAGGCGGCGCTTGAAGTGCCCTGCCGCGGCCCGCTATAAGCGCAGCCCTCCGCTGGCTCCCATCGTCTAGCGGTTAGGACGCGGCCCTCTCAAGGCTGAAACGGGGGTTCGATTCCCCCTGGGAGCGCCATTCGCATACAGAAATACGAACCCCACCCAGCTTTTCAGGTGATGTCGCGGCGGTGACCTGGCCGAAACACCAGGGGGAGATACCGCTGCCCGTCACTGCGGAATGATCGCCGTCATATGTTATGGTTCGGCATGACGCGAGAATTCCAGAAAATACCCGAGTGGCGGGACGTCACCTTCGAAGTTTTCCGGGACGAGATTTATTCTCAAAGCAAGCCGGCCGTCCTCAGGGGGCTGGTGAAGGACTGGCCCGCCGCGCGGGAGGGCTCGAAATCGCCGCTGGCCTTCTGCGACTATGTGCGGAAATTCGACCGTGGCGGACAGGTGAACATGCTCACCGCGCCGCCCGATCTCCAGGGACGTTTCTTCTACACCGATGACATGCGGGGTTACAATTTCGAGCGCCGCAAGGTGGAATTTGCGACGGCGTTGTCGCGGCTGCTCACCCAACTCGACGACGAGAATCCATCTTCCGTCTATGTCGAATCCGCTCCGATCCCGGAATGCATGCCCGATTTTGCGCGCGAGAACCTGCTCGATCTCGTCGATCCGAGCGTGGTGCCGCGTGTTTGGATGGGAAATCGGATTCGCACTCAGACGCATTACGACCTATTCGACAACATCGCCTGCGTTGTGGCCGGCCGGCGGCGCTTCACGGTATTTCCGCCCGCCCAGATCGCTAACCTCTATATGGGACCGCTTGAGTTCACATTCTCCGGTGCGCCCGTCAGCATGGCGTCGTTGGAGGCGCCTGACTTCGCACGCTTTCCTCGCTTTGAAATGGCGCTGGACGCTGCACAGGCGGCCGAACTGGGGCCCGGCGACGCGATCTTTATTCCTTATTTTTGGTGGCATCACGTCCGCTCGCTCGAGCGATTCAATGCGCTGGTCAATTACTGGTGGAACGACGCGCCACGCGGCATGGGTTCGCTCTACGATTGTCTGCTGCATGGTGTCTTGGCAATCCGCGACCTGCCCGACGACCAGCGCCTGGCTTGGCGTGCGGTGTTCGATTACCTTGTATTCAAGACCTCGGGCGAGCCGATGGCCCATCTGCCGCCGCACGCGCGCGGCGCGCTGGGCCCGATGACGCCGGAACAGCGTGAACACCTGAAAAAGGGTCTGCTGCACAGCCTCGAGCGCACCGTCACCGGGCGTTGAACGCCGCGTTCAGGCTGCGGTCGGCTCGTCGCTGGCGCAGTTCTGTGCGAGGAATTCGCTGTGGCTCGTCATTTTGTCGACGGCGCCGTAAAGCACTTCGCGAATCTGTGCCAGACGTCGTCGCGTTTCGTCCGCCGGCAGTACATCCACCAGCGGATCGTAGCCGCGCGGCCGGATACCCTGTCCGATCATCACAGCGAACCAGCTGGTATCGGTGAAGAGTTCTTCGTTTTCCCGAAAGATGCGGCCATGGCTTTCGAATATCCTGATCTTGTCCGCCAAATAGTCGGGGATGCCCATCGTGCGGCAGTAGTTCCAGAACGGCGTATCGGCGCGTTCCGTCGCCTTGTAGTGCAGGATGAGAAAATCGCGGATTCGTTCGTATTCCCAGGTGGTAACCCGGTTGTAGCGGTCGATCTCTGCCTGCTCGAAACGACGGTTCGGAAACATCGCGAACAGTTTGGCGATGCCACTTTGCACCAGATAGATGCTGGTGGATTCGAGGGGCTCCATGAAACCTGCGGCAAGCCCGAGCGCCACGACGTTCTTGTTCCAGAATTTCCGCCGCATGCCGGTGGTGAATTTGAGCAGGCGCGGTTCGGCGCGCGGATGGCCCTCCAGATTCGCCATCAGCGTGTGGTGTGCGTCGTCATCGCTGGTGAATTTGCTCGAAAACACATAGCCGTTGCCCACCCGGTGCTGCAGCGGAATATGCCATTGCCAGCCCGCGGGCCGCGCGGTCGAGCGGGTGAAGGGCTCGGGCGGACCGGCGCTATCGCACGGCACAGCGATCGCGCGGTCGCAGGGCAGCCAATGCGACCAGTCGATGTAGCCGGTCTTCAAAGCATGCTCGATCAGCAGGCCGCGAAAGCCTGAACAGTCGATGAACAGATCGCCCGCGATGCGCCGGCCGTCGGCGAGCGTCAGCGAATCGATAAATCCGTCCTCGCCGCGTAGCGCGACGTCGACGATGCGGCCCTCGCGGCGGTCAACGCCGCGCTGCTCGGAATACTCGCGGAGGAAGCGGGCATAGGAAATCGCGTCGAACTGCAATGCATAAGCAATGTTGCGCAGGGGTGAGTTGGGGATGTTCTGCGGGCGCATGAATTTGCCGCGTCGCGAAGCAATTGCCTGCAGCGAATATTCGCCGACATCCGGATCCTCGCCCATCTGATGCAGCTTGAGCCAGAAGGCGTGGAACGATAGCCCTTCCATGTCGAGACCATAAGGTCCAAACGGATGCAGGTATCTGTGTCCCGGCCGGGCCCAATCGACGAATTCGATGCCCAGCTTGACGGTCGCATGGGTCTTGCGCATGACCTCGTTCTCGTCCACGCCGAGCATTCTGTTGAAGACCTGAATTTGCGGGATCGTCGCCTCGCCGACGCCGACGGTTCCGATTTCCTCGGATTCGACCAGTGTGATCTTGCAGTAGTCGTTTTTCAGCAGGCGCGCGCAGGTCGCTGCGGCCATCCAGCCGGCGGTACCGCCACCGACGATGACGATGCTGCGGATACGTTCGTCGGACATGACGCTTACTCCCTCATTGCCGGTAGGCGGCCCCGGATACGGACTCGGCGGCGCAGTAACGCGCAAGGAAGGCGCGGTGGGTCGGCATCGCCTCGGCGGTCTTGGCGATTATCTCGCGCATGTGTGCGAGGTTGTCGGCGATCGCCGCGACGTCGAAGGAATCCGCCAGTGGATCGTAGCTCTGCGGCACGACATTCTGGCCCATAAGCACGGCGATCCAGTTCGACTCGACGAACAACTCGTCGTCTTCGCGGAAGAAGCGGCCTTGGCTGCGGAATAGCTCCATCTTGCGGCGAAGCGTCTCGGGGATTGCCATGGTGCGGCAGGCATTCCAGAACGGCGTGTCGTCGCGCTCGGTCGCGTGATAATGCAGGATCAGGAAATCGCGGATGTGCTCGTACTGGCTGGTCATCAGCCGGTTGTATTCGTCCGCCCAGGCGGGATTGAACGTCTTGTCGGGAAACAGCGCCAAGAGCCGCGTGACTCCCGCCTGGGTGAGATGAATGCTGGTCGACTCGAGCGGTTCCATGAACCCCCCTGCCAGTCCCAGCGCCACCACGTTCTTGCTCCAGAACTTGTTGCGGTGGCCGGCGGTGAATTTCAGAATCCAGGGTTCGACCAGTGCCGGCCCGTCGAGGTTCTGGAGCAGGATCGCGGTGGCCTCGTCGTCGCTCATGTGGCGGCTGCAGAACACATGGCCCGAACCGATGCGGTGCTGCAAGGGGATGCGCCATTGCCAGCCGGCTTTCTGGGCGGTGGCGCGCGTGAAAGGCGTGAGGTCGCCTCCTGCTTGGCACTGGGTGGCCACCGCTCGGTCGCAGGGAAGCCAGCGCGACCAGTCGCAAAAGCCCGCTTGCAGCGTCTGCTCGATCAGAAGTGCGCGAAACCCCGTGCAGTCGATGAACAGATCGCCGTCGACACGCTCGCCGCTTTCGAGCGTTATCGCCTCCACGAAGCCGGTCTCGCTATTGCGTGCGACGTCGACCATCTTGCCTTCGCTGCGCACGACGCCGCGCGCCTCGGCATAGCTGCGCAGATAGCGCGCATAAAGGGTCGCATCAAAATGGAAGGCATAGGCGAGGCTGGACAAAACGGCGCGAGGGTCCGTTCCCGGCCGCATGAATCGACCCTTGGTCGCGGCGACGGCAGACAGATTGTAGTCGGTGATGGCGGACGCTTTGTCCATCCATCTTAGTCGCTGCCATATCTGATGGAACTTGACGCCTTCGATGTCCATCCCGAAGCGGCCGAAAGGATGCAGGTAACGGTGGCCGAGCCGCGTCCAGTTCACGAATTCGATGGCCAGCTTGTAACTGCCCTGGGTGTGCTTCAGGAAATCGTTCTCGTCGATGCCCAGCATCTCGTTGAAGGTGCAGATCGGCGGAATGGTCGCTTCGCCCACGCCGACGCGGCCGATGGCGTCGGATTCGATCAGCCGGATCTTGGTGAAGCCGTTGTTGAGCGTGCGTCCCAGCGCGGCGGCCGTCATCCACCCCGCGGTGCCGCCCCCGGCGATGACGACGTTGCGGATGCGGTTGTCAGGCATCGCTTGCTCCCTATGACTGAGGCGGGATGGGTTGGCCCGTGCCGTAACGGGCGATGAAGGCGCGATAGGCTGGCATCGTCTCGGCGGCTTGGCGGATCGCCGCGCGCATGCGATTGAGCCGGTCTTTGGTCAGATCGAGTCCGATCGTGTCGGCAACGGGATCGTAACGTCGCGGCAGCACGCCCTGACCGACGAAGACCGAAACGAAGTCTGGTTCGAGGAAGGTTTCCTCGTCGTACAGCACCACGCGCCCGCGCGCCTCGAACAGCCTGATCTTGTAGGCAAGTGTTTCGGGTATCTCCATGGCGCGGCATTCGTTCCAGAACCCGGCGTCTCTGCGTTGCGTCGCCTTGTAATGCAGGATGAGGAAATCGCGGATGCGCTCCCATTCCTCGGTCATCAACCGGTTGTATTCGCCGCGTTCTGCGTCCGCGCGGTCGCGATCTGGCAGGAGCGCCAGCAGCCTGACGATTCCGGTCTGGACAAGATGCAGGTTCGTGGCTTCCAGCGGCTCCAGGAACCCCTCCGCCTCGCCCAGTGCGACGACATTGCCGTTCCAGAATTGCGCGCGGCGGCCGTTGACGAAGTGCACGTGCCTGGGTTCGCTCGTTGGATTTTCACCGAGGAGTGTGGCGAGTTCGTCACGCGCCTTCTCCTCGTTCAGATGATGGCTGGAATAAACAAGCCCGTGACTCGTCCCGGTCTGCAGGGGAATACGCCAATGCCAGCCTGCGGCGATCGCGCGTGCCTCGGTGTAGGGCGGGGGCGGCGCCACAGGCGCGCCGACGGCAGCCAGTGCTCGATCGCACGGAAGCCAGCGCGACCAATCTTCGTAGCCGATCTTCAGGGTATCCTCGATGAGCACACCCGAACAATCGATGAAAAGATCGGCTTCCACGCGTTCGCAGTCGGCAAGGCGGATCGCTTGTACACGTCCATCTTCGCCGCCGCGCTCGACGCCGGCAACAGTGTGTGCGCTCGCCGCCACGCCGCGTTTCACGGCGATCTCGCGCAAATACGCGGCGTAGCGCGCGCTGTCGAGATGCAGCCCATAGGAAAAGGTCGATAGCACCGAGCGAGGGTCGTTCAGCGGCCGGGCGAAGCGGCCGGACTGCGCGGCCATCGCGGCCACTGAATACGCCTCCAGCGGCGAATCCTGCCCCTCTGCGCGAAGCCGCAGCCAATGATGCTGGAACGCCACCGCGTCCAAGGTCGCGCCGAATTCGCTGAAGGGATGGAAATAGCAGTGCCCGATCCGAGACCAGTCGCAAAAACGGACGCCAAGTTTGAATCCCGCGCCCGTGCGGCGCACAAGGTCGTCTTCATCGACGCCGACGAGCCCATGGAACGCTTGCAGCGCGGGCAGCGTGCCTTCACTGGCGGCGAGTGCTTCGAGTCCGTGCGCGTCGCCTCGGGGCGCGATCACGCGAACGGAGCAGCGCGGGCCGAGCGCGCGCGCGAAGGCCAGCGCCGCCATCCAGGCTGCTGCGCCATTGCCCACCACGGCGACGCTGCGAATGCGATTGTCCGGCATGCCTATTTTAGCGGCGTTTCCCAATTTCATACCGCCATAAAAGGTTTGGCTGCGCAATGCTTCTCGATAAAGGCGCTATGAGATGGCGTGGCCTCGGCGGCTCTGCGGATCACACCTTTGATCTCTTGCATGCGCCGTTCCAACGCCTCCGCATCGATGACGTCGGCGAGCGGATCATAGCGTTCGGGCACGATATTCTGCCCTGTATAGACTGCGACCCAACTCGGCTCCTGGAATAATCCCTCGCGATAGCGCACCACCTGTGCGCGTTCGCGGAACAGTGCGATCTTGCCGGCCAGGCTGTCGGGAACGGACATTGTCCTGCAGTAATTCCAGAACGGCGTGTCGTCGCGCTCCGTGGCCTTGTAGTGCAAGATAAGAAAATCGCGGACGCGCTCGAATTCCACGTCGATCAGCCGGTTGTACTCGCCAATCAGGGCCGGGTCGAAGTTCAGGTCCGGGAACAGTTCGATCAGCTTGGTGACCGCCACCTGGATCAGATAGATGCTGGTCGACTCCAGTGGCTCGAGAAACCCACCCGAAAGGCCGATGGCGACGCAATTGCGGTTCCAGGTCTTTTTCCGCTGGCCGGTGGTGAAACGGAGAATGCGCGGTTCGGCGAGCGGCTTTCCTTCGAGATGAGCAAGCAGGATCGAACGTGCCTCTTCGTCCTCCATATAGGCGCCCGAATAGACATGGCCGTTTCCGGTCCGGTGTTGCAGCGGGATGCGCCATTGCCAGCCCGCGGGCCGGGCGGTCGAGCGGGTATAGGCGACGGGCGGACCGGCGCCTTCGCAGGGTGCGACAACCGCCCGGTCACAGGGCAGCCATCGCGACCAGTCCGTATAACCCGTCTTCAACGCTCGCTCGATCAAAAGCGCGCGGAAACCGGAGCAGTCGATGAACAGATCGCCCTCGATGCGCTCGCCGCTTTCCAGGATTACCGCCTCGATGAAGCCGTCTTCGCCGCGCTGCGCCACGTCGACCGCCTTGCCTTCGGTGCGGACGACTCCGCGCGCTTCGGCATAGGCGCGCAGATAGGGAGCATAAAGTGTGGCGTCGAACTGATAGGCGTAGGAATAGCTCGACAAGACCGAGCGCGGGTCGTCGGAAGGCGGCGCGTATTTTCCCAGCCTGGCCGCGACGATGGGAAAAGCATAGGAATCGAGCGGCGTGCCGTCGCCGCGCTCGCGCATCCGCAGCCAGTAGTGATGGAAGCCGACACCGTCGATGTCGCGGCCGAAGGCGCCGAACGGGTGCATGTAGCGGGCGCCGAGCCGTCCCCAGTCGCAGAATTCGATCCCGAGCTTGAAGGTGGCGTGCGTCTTCCGCATGAAGTCGGCTTCGTCGATGCCGAGCTTGGCGTTGAAGAAGCGGATATGCGGAATGGTGGATTCCCCCACGCCCAGAATCCCGATCTCGGCGGATTCGATCAGCCGGATGGCGCAAGATCTCCTCAGCACATGGGCAAGGCTCGCGGCGGTCATCCAGCCTGCGGTGCCGCCGCCGACAATGACGATCCTGCGGATGGCGTACGGTCGGGTCATCGCCTCCCCGTATGGGCTGCGACCGGTTCGCCCGCGGCGCAGTATCCCGCGAGGAACACGTCGTGCGGCGGCATGGCCTGTGCGGTCCTGCGGATCGTCTGACGCAACGCGCCGAGCCGACGGCGCACTTCGTCGGCGTCAACGGTGTCGCCCAGCGGATCGTAGCGGCGCGGCACGAGATTTTGTCCGATGCAGACCGACAGCCAACTCGGCTCGCCGAAGAACGCGTCGGCGTTGGCGATGATGAGGCCACGCTCGCCGAACAACTCCATCTTGTGGCGCAGTGAATCGGGGATCGACATCGTCCGGCAGCGGTTCCAGAACGGCGTGTCGTCGCGGCTGGTCAGGAAGTAATGCAGGATCAGGAAATCGCGCACGCGCTCGAATTCCATGTCCATCAGACGGTTGAACTCTTCAGCCTCGGCGGGATCGAAACCGCGATCGGGAAACAGCTGGATCAGGTTGAAGATGGCGAGAATGATGAGACCGATGCTGGTCGATTCCAGCGGCTCCAGGAAGCCCGCTGACAGTCCGATCGCCACGCAGTTCTTGTGCCATTGCTTCTTCCTCCGTCCGGTGACGAAGCGCAGGATTCGCGGTTCGGCCAAGGGCTTTCCTTCCAGCCGGCTCAGAAACGCGTCCGCCGCCTCTGCGTCGCCGAGATATTCGCTGCAATAGACATAACCGTTGCCGACGCGATGCTGCAGAGGAATACGCCAGCGCCAGCCCGCTTCCGAGGCGGTCGCGCGTGTGAATGGTTCGGCCGCGCCGGCGGATTCGCACGTCGCCACGACCGAGCGGTCGCACGGGAGCCATTGCGTCCAGTCCTCATAGCCGGTCTTGAGCGCCTGCTGGATCAGCACTCCGCGAAAGCCGGAGCAGTCGATGAACAGGTCGCCTTCGATCCGAGCACCGTCCGCGAGCGTGAGAGACTCGATGAACCCGTCCGCGCTGCGCAAGCCGACATCGACCACCTTGCCCTCGGTGCGGATCACGCCGCGCGCCTCGGCGTAACTGCGCAGATAGGTCGCGTAGAGCGCGGCGTCGAACTGAAAGGCATAGGGAAAACTTACAGACGCAGCCTCGGGCGGTCGGCCGAAGCGGCCCAGATGGGCGGCTGTGATCGGCAGCGAATAGGCGTCGATCGGATTTTCCTCGCCGAGCGCCTGCAGCCGCAGCCAATGATGGTGGAATGGCACGCCACCCAGCGGCCGGCCATACGTCCCGAAGGAATGAATGTAGGAATCGCCGATCCTGCCCCAGTCGCGGAATTCGATGCCGAGCTTGAAAGTGGCATGCGTTCTTCGCATGAACTCGGCTTCATCCGCACCCAGCAACAGGTTGAAATTGCGCAGCGTCGGAATCGTCGACTCGCCGACGCCGACGGTGCCGATCTCCTCCGATTCAATCAGGCGGACACGAGGCGCGTCTGCTTGGGTGCTGGCGAACACGCGCGCCAGCGCCGCCGCCGTCATCCATCCGGCCGTTCCGCCGCCTAGAATGACGATGTCGCGGATATGGTCGTTCTTCACCTCGGCGTCCCTGCAAGTGATCTGCCCGACGCGCCGTCACGGCGTCTTTGTTTTGACGCTAGGTGTTTGCCGGACCGGCCGCAACGGTGCGTTATGGTGCTGTCTCCCGCGTCAATCGGCGGCGGCAGACGTCACCCGTTGCGTTGCCTTGCGCCACATGTCGGTCGCATTGCCGGTGCCAGAGAATTCACAAAGGCTTGACGGCGAAGATTCACGCCACCCGAGAAAATCTTGTGTTGGTGCGTTTGTCGCCCGCGCCCCGAGCCGGTTGATGTCGCGCGGCGCCCGCCGAGAACAGGTAAAAACGCCACTCCCTTGAGCACGACATTGCGTTCGCGAGATTGATACAGTGCCTGTAATCTTCAGGAGTGAGGCCGAATAAGAATAGATGGTAGCGCTATCATTTTCAGTTTTACTTGCTGTTTTCAGTAATATTATGACTGTACTGGAAAATATCGTGGTATTTGGAAATTTGTTCGCCAATTCATTTCCACAGTCTAAGTACAATGCCGTGTATTTATACTTACTATTATTGCATGTTTCCAACATTACTACGACACTATCGGCTTATTTTAAGTGTATGAGATATAACGCGTTTGTGTGTGCTGTCAGACTTCCGTAACGCTAGGGAAATTTACAGATGGATTCTCGTGGCAATTGAGCAACGATTGTTCGGAAAATTCTGTAATTAGAATAAGTCGACATCGCAAGCTCTGGATAGGCGGCGTTGCCTTTGGTAGCGTGCCTGCAATGGTAGCGTTCACATAAGAAGGGGCAGGGCCGAAAACTGGGCTGCTAAGGGCTGGGGTTCGCGCCACATTGTCTCCGTTCAGGGAATGCAAACGCCGAGGGCCGAAGAGCCCCAAGCGCTTGATGTTGTAATCGAACTTTGTGTTGAGGTGCGTCGAGAGCCGCATCCAGCAAAGCAAGATGATTATGCGACTGCGACTTAGTGTGTTTACAGGCAAACCGTGATCGAAAGACAGCACAACAAGAAGCAGGCGCGGGTTGGGGCAGGCACCACGTAGGAGGGAACACGCGTGAACAATCTTCAAAACAAAGCGGCTTCCGGTGATTGGGCTGGAAAATTGCTGCGCAGCGCCTTGCTTGGCGGCGTGTCGATACTGGCGATAGGCACATTTTCGGCGCCAGGGCTTGCGCAAAGCAGCCCCTCGCAGAGCAATGCTTCGTCGTCTTCGGCATCTGCGCCGGAGGTTGAAAAGGTCGTCGTGACCGGCCTCCGCGCCAGCTTGGAAAACTCCCAGCAGATCAAGGAAAACGCCAACGTCTTCGTCGATGCGATCACCGCCCAGGATATCGGTGCGCTTCCCGATACCAACATCAGCGACACCATTCAGCGCATTCCTGGCGTTGCCATCAACCATTTCGCGGGCACGACCGATCCGGACCATTTCTCGGTCGAAGGCTCGGGGGTTGTCATTCGCGGTTTGAGCTATGTGGAAGGCGAGTTCAACGGCCGCGACACCTTCAGCGTCAGCGACGGACGCGGGCTCAGCTTCGGCGACATCCCGCCGGAACTGGTCGGGACGGTGCTGGTCTACAAGGACCAATCCGCCGACATGGTCGAAGGCGGTATCTCCGGCACGGTCGATCTGCACACCCGCATGCCGTTCGACAGCGACGGCCGCGTGATCTCCTTCAATGCCAGCGAGACTTATGGCGACATGGTCAAGAAGGCGGCGCCAAGCGGCTCGGTGTTGCTCTCCGACAACTGGGATACCAGTATCGGCAAGATCGGCGCGCTGATCGACGTCAGCCATTCCCAGGAATGGACGCGGGGCGACGGCTCGCAAATCGCGGCATACGGCGCCAATACAGCGATCAATCCCGGTTCGACCGTGTATCTTCCCGTCGGTCCGGACGTGCGCACTGACGTCTATGATTACCAGAAGATGGGTTGGGACGCCTCCGCGCAATGGCAGAGCCCCGACGAGAGCGCTCTCGCCACCTTCTCGTTTATCCGTTCGCAATCGGATACGAGTTGGGAAGAACATGCGCTGCAGATTCAGGCGGATGTCGTCAATGGCGGCGGCAGCATCCCGCCGCCCCCGGGATCGGCCCAGCTGAGGCCTGCGTGCACGGCCGCAGCGACCTGCAGCCCGTGGGGCGGCACCCCGGCATTCACCGCCAGCCAATTCAATTCCCAGGGCCTTTTTACCCACGGTACGATCACCCAGTTTTATAATGGCTGGCGGTCGGCGGATTCGTCCGTGCCGCAATGGGGTGAGCAGGCTGAGGCCCAGACCCGCGGCGTGCGCCAGAAGCTTGTCACCGAGGACTATTCCGCGAACCTGAAGTGGTCGCCCACCGACCGCTTGCACATCGAGCTCGACGGACACCATGTCGATTCGACGTCTAAGGAACTCGACGTCACGGTCGGCTTGTCCACATGGGTGGACGGCAGCATCCAGAATGCCAACACCGGTAAGTTGCCGTCGCTCACCTTCCTGCCGGCGATGGAAATACCGTCGACGACCCAGGCAGCCGCGGACGGGTATTATTCGGATCCGGGCAACTACTTCTGGCGCGAAGCCATGGACCACGTCGAGCAAAGCGGCGGCATCGAGGATGCTTATAGGGCCGACGTCAAATACGATCTTGACGATGGTTGGCTGCGTTCCGCGAAGTTCGGCGCGCGCTATTCGAACCAAAATCAGACGGTCCGCTACACCGCCTACAACTGGGGCGTGGTCAGCGAAGCATGGGACGGCAAGGCGGGGCCGGTCTGGTTTGGCCAGCCTTCGGCGGCCAACGCGGTCGACCCGTCCAACGGTCAATCGCGGATACATCCGGCGAGTGACCAGCTTGCGCCGACAAGCTTCCTGACCACCTACACGTTCCCCGGCTTCCAGCGAGGCCAGGTGCCGAACCCCGTGCATGCCGAATTCTACGCAGCCAATCCGGCCCTGAATTACGCCAATACGATCCAAAACGCCGAAGCGACCAACCGGCAATGGATAACCAGCGGCGGCAGCGCGGGTTGGGTGCCGGTGGCTCAGCGCACGGGTGTCATACCCGGCACGTCGTTCCTGCCCGCGGAAATCAACAGCAACATAGAAACAACATGGGCCGCATATGGCTTGGTGGATTTCGCGAGCGCCAGCTTGTTCGGCACCGATATCACATTGGACGGCAACATAGGCGCGCGCTTCGTCGACACGCGCGACGAAGCGGGGCCCGGGTGGATCCAGTTCCCGGCGTCAAGCGGTTCGAGCAGCTATCTGAACGGCGCAAGTTGTACGCCGGCGGCGGGCAGGCCTGTCTATGATGTTCCGGCGTATTGCGCTCTTACGCCGGCGCAGCAACAAGATGCTCGGACCTTCGCCAATGGCGCCACCCAGGCTATTGGGGCGGCGGTCCATCATCACGACATCGTCCTGCCGAGCTTGAACATGAAGTTCGGCCTTACCGACGACATGCTGATCCGGGTGGGCTTGTCGGAGTCCATTTCCCGTCCGGATCTGGGCTTGATGCGCAATTCCGTCGTCTTCAGCGGTACGGCCTCGCCGTTTGCCTGGAATGTCTACGGCGGCAATCCGGCTTTGAAGCCGGTGCGCGGCGACAATGTCGATCTGTCCTACGAATGGTACTTCGCGAAGACTGGCTCGTTCACGTTTGCTCCGTTCTTCAAGCAACTGCACGGCGTCGTGACGAACAATTTCACCAACGCCAGCTACACAAACAACGGCGTGACGTACAACGTCGTCCTCCAGAACGAATACAACGCGCCGTCGGGCGGCAAGGTGCAGGGCTTCGAACTCGCCTACCAGCAGTTCTACAGCTTCCTCCCCTCACCGTTGGACGGGCTGGGGCTGTCCGCAAACTTCACCTACATCGACAGTTCGGGTGTGCCGCAGGGCAATTTCAGCAGCGCCAACCCGAACCCGATCGTCGTCTCGGGCGCCGGTTGTACGATCAACGGTGCTCCTTCACCCTGCACGACGGTCGACGTCAGCAAGCTGCCGCTGCAGGGGCTGTCGCGGTACAACTACAACGTCACCGGCATGTACGAGAAGGGAGCGTTCTCTGCCAGGCTCGCATGGAACTGGCGTTCCTACTACCTCCTGACGACCAGAGACGTGATCTATCCGTTCCTGCCGATCGTCGCCGAGGGCTCCGGTACGCTGGATGGGTCGTTCTTCTACTCGCTGAACGACAATTGGAAGATCGGTGTGCAGGCGACAAACCTGCTCGACGGCGTGACACAGACCTCCCAAGTCCTGACCAACAATCTGCGGGCCGGCCGTTCTTGGTTCCTGAACGACCGCGAATTTTCGTTCGTCGTGCGGGCAAACCTCTAGACCGTTCGGCTTGATGAGGCTGCGGGCCGCTTGTCCTCCCCTGGCAGGTGGCCCGCATTTTTTAATGGTCCTTCGCGCGAGCGCTGGAAGATGGCAACGCGGAAGAGTATCTTTATGCCGGATGTGGCGCACTCGTTTGCGTGCTTCACGCTGCTCCAACAACAGAAACGTGCGGTGAAACGCTGGCGTCCGCTACATCCGTCGCTCAAGAAGTCCGCCCTCATGGATAAGGCGGTTGGTTGATCGAGGTGCGCATGACAGACAGACGTAGATTCGTGATCTCGCTTGCCGGGGCTCTTGCCGCGGTTCCGTTTATGCCCGCAGTGGCCGCAAACGATGCGGAACCCGAGCCGACGGCGAACCTGCTCCCCGGCCATCCACAGATGCTGGATTTCGGAGACGGCCTGAAAATTCCGATGAGCAAGGCGGCCTTCAAGACACTCTGGGAGGACAAGAATTTCTGGCTGACCTACGGTATCGGCATTTCGAATTACACCGCGAAGGCCACGGGCTTTGCCGAATTTGCGGCGATTGGCACGATGAAGCTGCTGCTGCTGACGCTCGCCTTCGCGCCCGACAGGCTGGAGCATGTCGATGGCTGCGGTTGGACGCTAAAGTCTCAGAATCCGAAGGATTATGTGCTCGGGGACATCAAGATTCCCGGCCAACCGTTCAGGCCAATTACCGACGCCAATTCGAGCAACGCCACGGTCGGCCAGATCTTCTCCTATTCTCAGGGCTCCATGATGGGCGGCAATATTCCCGGCGCGGCCGCCGGCGCCGGGAACCAGATGGGCTTCGACATGACGGGCGGGGATGCCAAGGTTCACGCCATGACCGGCTACATTGTCTGGAAGAAGGACGTCACGCTCGATTATGTGCGCACGCATGCCCAGTTGCTCTGACCGGCTATTGAAAAACCCGTAGCCGGGTTGGTGATCAAAAAGGCAGATTCAAACATTGCGGACGCCATTATCGGCGCGCTGTTGCCTCGTTCAAGCAGCAGTGCCGGAGCCGGTTCAGACCGCCGGCGCTGCACCGACATTGGCGCTCAAGGCCGCCGGGCGATGGCCATTGCCTTCGACGCCGCGCCGAGCTAGCCGTCGAAGGGTGCTCGGCAGTTGACTATGGCTGCGTTTTCATTTTGATCGCGCCCGGAATGCCATCGCGGCGGATATTCATGCGTGCAATCGGGATCATCGTTGCGCTGGCATTGCTGACGCCGTGCGGTGTTTCGTTCGCCGACGGTGAAGCCTGGTCCCTGCACGGCCAGGCCACCTTCGTCTGGCAGTACCATCCGGCGTTCCGCTCGCTCTATCGCGGTGTCAACAGCCTCGATCCCGGCAGTCGCGGCGACGAGACCTTCGACGCCACGGTGTTCGCCGGCGTGCGGCTGTGGAACGGCGGCGAGCTCTATGTGAATCCGGAAATCGACCAGGGCTTCGGACTCAGCGATACGGTCGGTGCGGCGGGTTTTCCGAGCGGAGAGGCCTACAAGGTCGGGAAATCGGAACCCTATTTCCGGCTGCAGCGCCTGTTCTTCCGCCAGACCTTCGATCTCGGCGGCGCGGCGGAGACCGTGGACTCCGATGCAAACCAGCTTGGCGGCATGCGAACGGCGGATAATCTGGTGCTGACGATCGGCAAGCTCTCGGTCACCGACATCTTCGACGCCAACGTCTATGCTCACGATCCTAAGCAGGATTTCTTTAACTGGGCGATCATCGATTCCGGCGCCTTCGATTACGCCGCCGACTCGTGGGGCTACAGCTACGGCGCCGCGGCCGAATGGACGCAAGACTGGTGGACCTTGCGTGCCGGCCTGTTCGATCTGTCGCGCGTTCCCAACGGTGCGGCGCTGGACACTGGCTTTTCGCAATTCGAGATTGTCGGTGAGTTGGAGGACCGCTACACGCTGTGGAACCGGCTCGGCACGCTCAAGCTGCTCGGTTTCGTCAATCGCGGCCGCATGGGATCGTACCATGACGCGATCGCCCTCGCCGTGCCGGACACCGCGCTGGTGCGTCGATATCGTTCGCGGCCCGGCGTTGCGGTCAACCTCGCGCAGCAGATCGGAGACGGTCTTGGCGTCTTCCTGCGCCTGAGTGCCAATGACGGCAGCCAGGAGGCATACGAGTTCACCGAGATTAACCGGTCTCTCGCCGCGGGACTGAGCCTGTCGGGCGCCGCTTGGAGGAGGCCGGACGACGCCGTCGGGTTTGCCGCCGTGACGAATGACATCTCAAACGCGGCCCGGGCGTATTTTAGGGCAGGCGGCATCGGCATCCTCATCGGCGACGGCGCGCTGCCGCATTACCGCCGCGAGGATATCCTCGAAACCTATTACCGCGTCGGTCTCACGGGCGGACTCAGCCTGAGCGTCGATTATCAGTGGATCGCCAATCCCGCCTACAACGGGGACCGCGGGCCCGTCTCCGTCTTCGGCCTTCGCCTGCACGTGGAACGCTGATCAGTCGGCACTTGGCGGATGCGCCTTGCTCCATCTCTCGTAGGCCGCCAGTGCCTTCTGCGGATCGTCATTGTACCAGGAATATCCGTTGCGCCGCTCCAGCGTCAGTTCGTTGACGTCGTCGTGGATGGTCTTGTCCCGGTCGCCGAATACTGGCCGCTTGGGATCGGCGGCGTAGAAGCGCGCCCAGAGCGGTCCGGCGCCGGCCTGCGCCGCGAGATGACGTCCGCCCGGCGCGTCACGGTTCGTGTAGGCGTAACCGGTGACCGCCGCCTTTTTGAGGAACGCCACGCCCGCGCGGATCGCCGCCTGAAGCGTCGCGGATGGATGGGGCAGCGACATCAGATAGACGAGCAGGTCCGCGCTCTCCCCGGAAGACAGCACCGCCGGTTCGAAATTACGCGCCGCCACGGGCTGCAGGGTCAGGGCGTCGTGTTGTTGGCCCCAGATCGTGAGCTGGCCGTCCACCTTCACCTGGGTCGCCAGGATGCAGTCGAGCGCATGATGCGCCGCCGCAGCCGCCTTGCCGCGCAGGGTTGTTGACACGAAATTGTAGTCGTCGCCATCGTTCTCGGCGACGTCGGTGAGCAGTTCGGCGGCCAGCGTCACCGCATCGTCGTTGTAGGTGATCGCATCGTGATAGCCGCCTTCCAGCGGCCACACCTGCGGCCAGCCGCCATTGGGGAACTGGGCCTCAAGAAGATAGCGGATGCCGCGGACGAAACTGTCGCGGTACGCATCGCCGGCGGCGCCGGGTGTCTGCTTGGCCACCAGCGCGAGGAAGTGCAGTTCGGTGGTGGTGGCGTTGTTGTCCAGCGTGCCGACATAGTTCCAGTCTGGTTCTTTCGGCGTATCGAAATCGCCGGACGCCAGATAGTGTGAGATGTTGTTGGGCACATAGGCTTGGCCGGGCAGGCGCAGCGGCCCGCTGCGGTCATGGTTCTAGCCCCAGCCGCCGGCCGGCGTCTGGAAACTGACGATCACGTCGGCGACGCGCCGTGCCTCGGGCGTTCCGTACCAGGCGGCGTCGCGGTCGAGCGGCATGCTTCGGCTGCGGGCGTTTTCTTCCGGTGGTGGTGGAATGGCCATTCCCGGTTTGCGTTCGGCGGCGAGCGCGGCCTTGTCGGCGGCGCGCTGCGCTTCGGAGTGCTTCAGATAATTGAGCCACGCGGCGCGCTGCTTGGCGGGCAGGGTGGCGATCCGCCCTGCGGTGATCGACTGCGCCGGCTGGCTCACGCCGACGACGGCCGCTTGAGCGCCGTACAGCGCGATCCCAAGCAAAGGTGCGCAAAGGCATAGGGCGGTGATCGGCAGACGCTTCATGGAGTCCTCCTGCAACGCGCCGGGACTTATCCTGGCAGTCGGTTATGCCCGGTCGCACCACGCTTTTAGCGTAGTATCGGGATAATTGCTACCGGTGTCATAAACGGGCCGGTTTAACGCCTTGGCGCCGCCGCAAGGCTACGGAGCGTCCGCAATCATTTCGGCTGAGTAGATTCCGAATCTACCTTCGCGGGACCGCCGCTGGGTAGGGTCGCATTCGCTGGGTGATGTGCTCGTAGGCGAAGCTCCACCGGTTTCGCATGGGTATTTCTGTCGTTGCATGCCATCGGCGTAACGGCGCCGTGCAAACAGACACAAGTCGCGGGAAACAGATGCAAGAATCTTCAACGGAAAGCCCTCGCACGCCAGCTGACGGCGACGCGCCGACGTTCGTGCCGCGCAAGGGTGTTCTCTTGCGGGAATACTACGTGCTTGTGACATGGGCCAATGGCCGGCGCATGAAGGTCGGCCGGTTTCTCCGCCGGCCTGACGCGCGGCGCTGGATCGAACAGAAGTCTGCCGAATGGCTGGCTCAACAACACGCGGCAGAAACGTCAAATTAGGAAAACCCATAATTTTGTTGGGCCTTCCTCACGACCTTGGTCAACGTTGGAGAATGGAGACTATCGATGGCTGAACACCGGAAGACGAATGGCTCGAAGAATATAGACTCGCGGCTGGGTGCGCTGCGCTCGGAACTCGATTCGCTGCAGGCGGACATGAAGGGCCTCGCCGGCGAGGTCGCCGGTGTTGCGGACGGTCGCGTCCACCTCGCGATACGCAACGCGGAAAATGTCGCGGAACGTGCGTACCGTCTCGCGGAGGAAACGGCCGCGCATGCGGTCGACGATGTCGAGACCTGGACCAACGACAATCTCGAATCCGTGCGCGGCTCGGTGCGGGCCCAGCCTCTTTCGGCTATCGTCCTGTCGATGGGCGCAGGCGCGCTTCTCGGCGCCCTCTTTCTGCGCCGATAGGCAGAGTCGTGCGGCCGCCGAATGCTGCAGTCGCGGTTCTAGGACTGCTCGGGGCCGCCCTGATTTTTTTCGGCGTCGCATTTCTTGGCGCAGCGATCTTGCTTGCGCTGCAGCCGCGCCTCGGTATTGCCGGCGGCGCGGCAGTCGCCGGGCTTGTTTTGCTGCTGCCGCCTTGTATCTGGGGAACGGCAACCGGTTTCCGACGTTCGGTAACGCGTCCGCCCCGGCCCGACGACACCTACGAAAGCGCTGCTGCGGCGCTGCTGAGCATTTTCGCGCGGGACAAGCCCTTGTTGGCGGTTCTGGCGGCCGCAATTTTCGGCGCGACCGATCTTCTTCTCAGACGAAGGAGATAATCCGCGCCGACCTGTTGGGAACTCCGTCTGAGTAGATTCCGAACCTACCGGCGCAACTCGGGATTTCGTCAGTATAACGTCGACAGCCTGCGTCACGACGACAGATGAGCGCTGCAGGTGGTGAACGAAGGCTCCTATGCGGCCGGCAATCCGCCAAATTCTTTTTGGTTCGGACTGGAAGCGGGACTGTGGAAGCAACTCTTTTCGTCGGACGGCGTTGAACAAGTGACGGAAGCTGGTTCGAGCCGCGTGCGAGGTTCCCTATTGTATGAAACGGCAAAGCTGATTTCTCTCGCGACCGCCGTTCCGCCGCACGTCCTGCTGCAGGACGAAGTCGCCGCCGCCGCCCGCGAGATGTTCGGCAAGCGATACAGCGCCTTCGATCGCATGGCCCCGGTATTCCTGACGGCCGGAATCCGCAAGCGGCATGCGGCGCGTCCGATCGAATGGTATTCCGAGCCTCATGGCTGGAAGGAAAGAACGGCCGTCTATCTCAAAGTCGCGCATGAGCTGTTCGTCGATGCCACGACCAAGGCGTTGCGCGGGGCCGGGCTCATGGCCGCCGAGATCGATGTCGTCGTCACGGTTTCCTCCACGGGCATCGCAACGCCGAGCCTGGAGGCGCGGGCCGCGCAAGCCATGGGGTTTCGCACCGATATTCAGCGCGTTCCGGTTTTCGGTCTGGGATGCGCGGGGGGCGTTTCCGGCTTCGCGATCGCCGCGCGTCTCGCCAAGGCGCAGCCCGGCGCCAACG
>DAIDUA010000058.1 GCA_027456965.1 Alphaproteobacteria bacterium
TGTCGTCATCTTTCCCGAAGGGACGCGCAGGGCACCCGGTGCGGCGCCCGCCTACAAACCGGGGGTGGCCGGCGTTTACGGAAAACTCGATGTGGCCTGCGTGCCCGTGGCGCTGAATTCGGGATTGTTCTGGACTGGCCCCGGCGGCTTCATGAAGAAACGCGGGCGCATCGTCATCTCGTTCCTGCCGGCGATCCCGTCCGGCCTGAAGCGCGCCGAATTCATGCGCACGCTGGAGGACCGCATCGAGGGCGCAACCACCGCTCTGATTGCGGAAGGCCGCCGGCATTTGCATGAAGGCGATGCCGCTTAGTTGTCCCGAGGGCTTTTCTGGAACGTACAGAGAACATTTGTTGACTCTAATGGTCTGGATTGTTATCTCTTTAATCCGCTCTTTAAGGCGTTTCGGCGCATACCTTCGGGCGGATGCACGAGAGCCCTATGAACGACATCGCCCAACAAATCTGGGACATGAAATACCGGCTGAAACACGCCGACGGCACGCCTGTGGATGGCGATGTCTCGGCGAGTTGGGCGCGTGTGGCGCTGGCGGCGGCCCAGGCCGAGGCGCCCGAGAACCGCCGCGAACAGGCGCTGCGTTTTGCCGGGGCCCTGGCTGGGTATCGCTTCCTGCCGGCGGGCCGAATCCTGGCCGGCGCCGGCACCGGCCGCAGCGTCACGCTGTTCAACTGCTTCGTGATGGGCGCCATCCCGGATTCCATGGACGGCATCTTCTCGCATCTGCGCGAGGCGGCCCTGACGCTGCAGCAGGGCGGCGGCATCGGTTACGATTTCTCGCCTCTGCGGCCGAAGGGCGCGCGCGTTGCCGGCGTCGGCGCGGACGCGTCGGGACCGGTCTCCTTCATGGACGTGTGGGACTCGATGTGCCGCACGATCATGAGCGCGGGCAGCCGGCGCGGCGCGATGATGGCCACGCTCGGCTGCGACCATCCTGATGTGGAAGAATTCATCGCCGCCAAACGCACGCCGGGCCGGCTTTCCATGTTCAACCTGTCGGTGCTGGCAACCAACCGCTTGATGGCGGCGGTGAAGGACGACGCCCCGTGGGATCTCGTCTTCGAGGGGCGCGTGTACAAGACGATGCGTGCCCGAGAATTATGGGACCGCATCATGCGCTCGACCTACGATTATGCGGAACCCGGCGTCATCTTCATCGACCGCATCAACGAACAGAACAATCTCGCCTATTGCGAAACCATCCGCGCGACCAATCCTTGCGGCGAGCAGCCATTGCCGCCTTATGGCGCCTGTCTGCTGGGTTCGATCAATCTCGCCAAGCTGGTGAAGAATCCGTTCGAAGATGATGCAGAGATCGATCTTGGCGCGTTGGCCGATCTGACGCGCACGGCGGTGCGCATGCTCGACGACGTGATCGACATTTCGCGCTTTCCACTGGAGGCGCAGCACACCGAGGCCGTCGCCAAGCGGCGCATCGGGCTCGGCGTCACGGGGCTTGCCGACGCGCTGATCTTCTGCCGCACCAAATACGGCTCGCCCGAAAGTATCGCCCTGATCGAACGCTGGCTCGCGACGCTGAGCCATGCCGCGTATCGCGCCTCAGCGGCGCTGGCGCAGGAGAAGGGCGCATTCCCGCTCTTCGATGTCGACGAATATCTGGCGCGACCTTTCATCCAGGCCCTGCCGGACGACATCCGCGCGGCCATCGCCGAACACGGCATTCGCAACGGGCTGCTCACGTCCATCGCGCCAACCGGAACCATCTCGCTGTTCGCCGGCAATGTGTCGAGCGGGATCGAGCCGGTGTTCGCCTATACCTACAGCCGCCGCGTACTCCTGCCCGACGGCACGCATAGCGAAGAGACGGTCAGCGATTATGCCGTCAGAGCCTTCCGCGCCAAATTCGGTGAGGATGCGGCGCTGCCCGATTACTTCGTCAGCGCCCAGACACTGGCGCCTGAGGATCATCTGGCTGTGCAGGCGGCGGCGCAGAAATTTATCGACAGCTCCATCTCGAAGACCATCAACGTGCCGGCGACGATCTCCTTCGAAGCCTTCAAGGACATCTACGCACGTGCCTACGAACTCGGCTGCAAAGGCTGCACCACCTATCGTCCGAACGAGGTGACGGGAGCGGTGCTGGCTGTTGCGGAGAAGCACGAACCGCAGCCGCGTCCCGGCGACAGCGATGAACCGCAACTGCCGCTCGACCTGCCGTCGCGCCCGCGCGAAGGCGGCGGCATCGTCTACATGACGCGACCGCTCGACCGGCCTGAAGTCCTGCTCGGCCAAACTTACAAGATAAAATGGGCGGACGCCGATCATGCCTTCTACATCACCATCAACGACGTGGAGAAGGACGGCCGACGCCGCCCCTTCGAAGTGTTCATCAACTCCAAGAACATGGAAGCCTATGCCTGGACGCTGGCGCTGACCCGCATGATCTCGGCGGTGTTCCGCCGCGGCGGCGACGTGTCTTTCGTCGTGGACGAGCTCAAGGCTGTGTTCGACCCGCGTGGCGGACAGTGGATGGAAGGCCATTATGTGCCGTCGCTGCTGGCGGCCATCGGCGACGTGATCGAGCGTCATCTGATGGCGATCGGCTTCATCGCACCGCGCGACGGCGTGCTCGGCGGCAACGAGCGGCGCGTGGCGGCCATGGCCGCGGAGGGCGCGCCGGCCAGGTTGTGTCCGCGCTGCTCCTCGCCCAGTTTCGTCAAGCTGGAAGGTTGCGATTCCTGCCTCTCCTGCGGCTATTCGAAATGCAGCTAGAGCGGTTAGAATAGCGACCGCATGAAATACTCCAGCCGGTTCTTCCTCTTCGCGCCACTCGGCCTGTTCCTCACCCTTTTTCTGGGCGTCGGTGTCCATTGGTGGCTGGCGGCCTCGGCCTTGTCGAAACATCTCGCGGCCCTGAACGGACACGAAGTGGTGCCGGGCGTCACCGTGCGATTTTCCTCGCGCACCATCGGCGGGTTTCCCTTCACCTTGGACACCGTATTCCGCGGCATCTCCTTCCGGATCGACACGCCGCACGGGCCTGCGGAATGGCGGCCCCAGGAATTCGCTATGCATGCGCTGACCTATGGCCGCGACGAGACCATTTTCGAAGCGGCCGGCAAGCAGGAATTGCGCTGGACCAAGGACAACGGCAGCAAGCGGACACTGATCTTCGATGTGGGCGCTTTGCACGCCAGCGCCATCGACGATCAGGCCGGGCTGGCCCGTTTCGATCTCGATCTGGTGGGCTTCGGTTCGAAGGCCTTTACGGCGCAGCGGCTGCAGTTCCACATCCGCCGCGACTTTCCGCGCGCCACCTTCGATCTTGTCATTTTGGCGGACGGCGTTCGCTTCTCGCCGGCAGACAGCCCGGGGCTGGGACGTCAGATCGCCAAGGCGCGACTTGAAGGTGCGATCAGCCATGCGAACGTCTTCGACGCGCTGCGCGCCGGCGCCGAGCGCTGGACGGAGGCCGTCGAGCGCTGGCGCAAGTCCGGCGGCACGCTGCGCGTCGACAACGTCTGGCTAAAGTGGCGCGAGATGACGACGGTCGGTCACGGCGCGTTGTCCTTGGATGACGCGCACCGGCCGCTGGGCGCACTAAATTTCAAGATCACCGGAATGACCGATTTCCAAAAGCGCGCGGCCGAACGGCATCTGGCGCGCGGACCGAAGACAGGGCTCGCGGGCGCGCTTCTCGACCGCGTGGCTGGCGGAAGTAACGGATCAACAGATACGGTGCTTGGATTCGCCGAAGGCGTGGTGACTCTGGATAGCGAACCCGCGGACACGCTGGCGCCGCTTTATTAGCTCGGCTTCTTGCTGCGGCCGAAATTCGGCGCCGCCGTATCCTGTCCCGCATCCACGATCGAGCGCCGGATAGCGCGCGTGCGCGTGAACAGATTGAACAACGCTTCGCCGTCACCCCATCGGATGGCACGCTGCAAGGCGCTCATATCCTCGCTGAACCGGCCCAGCACTTCGAGCACGGCCTCGCGATTGTTGAGGAAGACGTCGCGCCACATCGTGGGGTCCGACGCTGCGATGCGGGTGAAGTCGCGGAAGCCGCCTGCGGAATATTTGATGACCTCGCTCTTGGTGACGGCCTGCAGATCGTCCGCCGTGCCCACGATGTTGTAGGCGATCAGATGCGGCAGATGGGACGTGATCGCCAGCACCAGATCGTGATGGCGCGCATCCATCACCTCCACATCGCTGCCGAGGCCGTGCCAGAAGCTCTTCAACCTTTCGAGCGCGGCCGAGTCCGTTCCGGGCGGCGGTGTCAGGATGCCCCAGCGCCCGTCGAACAGCTCGGCGAAGCCCGCTTCGGGTCCGGACTGTTCGGTGCCGGCGATAGGATGCGCCGGAATGAAATGCACGCCTTCGGGCACATGCGGTCCGACATCGCGGATCACCGCGCTCTTGACCGAACCGACGTCGGTCACCGTTGCGCCCGGCTTCAGATGCGGCGCGATCTGCTCGGCAAGAACCGCGTAGGTTCCCACGGGGGTCGCCAGTACCACGAGATCGGCATCCTTCACGCATGCGGCGAGGTCGCTGTGCAGCGAGTCCGCAAAGCCGACCGACCGCGCCTTTTCCAGCGTTTCGGCGCGATGGGCGTAGCCCGCGATGTGGGAAGCGACGCCGCCGCGACGCATGGCATGGGCCATCGACGAACCGATCAGCCCTATGCCGATCAAGGCGACCTTGTCGTAGATCGGAGAATCGCTCATGGCCGCCTCATGAATTCGGCGAGCGCGGCGGCAACTTTGCGATTGGCGTCCTCGCGCCCTACCGTCAATCGCAGACAGTCTGGCAAGCCGTAGTTGCCGACCGCGCGCAGGATCAGACCGCGCTCGCACAGGAAACGGTCCGCGTCGGTCGCCGTCCTTCCCTTGGTTTGCGGAAAGTGGATGAGGACGAAATTGCCGACGCTGTCGTCGACCCGCAGGCCGGTGGCGCGTATCGCTTCGGTCAGCCAGTCGCGCCAATGCGCGTTATGCTCGACCGACCTTTGGATATGTTCGCGATCCTTCAGCGCGGCCGCCGCGGCGCGCTGGGCCGGAATGGAAACATTGAACGGCCCGCGGACGCGATTGAGCACGTCTGCGACGGCCGCAGGGCAATACGCCCAGCCGATGCGCAACCCGGCGAGGCCATAGACCTTGGAGAAGGTACGGGTCATCACCACGTTCGGGAAATTCGCCACCATCTCGATGCCCGGTTCGTAATCGTTGCGGCGGACGAACTCGGCATAGGCCGCGTCGATCACCAGCAGCGCATGCGGCGGCAATCCAGCGTGCAGCCGGCGGACTTCGTCGTGCGGCAGATAGCTGCCGGTCGGGTTGTTGGGGTTGGCAAGATAGACCAGCTTGGTCTTGGGCGTGACGTGCGCCAGCATGGCATCGACGTCAACGCGCAGATTCTTTTCTGGGACCGCAATCGGCACGGCGCTATTGGCCAAGGTCGCGATGCGATAGACAAGAAAGGCATGTTCGCCGAACAACGCCTCGTCGCCGGGGCGCAGATAGGCATTGGCGAGCATGGTGAGAAGCTCGTCAGAACCGTTGCCGCAGACGATGCGCGCGGCGTCCAGCCCATAGGTTTCGCCGATCGCCTCGCGCAAAATGCTGGCACTGCCTTCCGGATAGACGGCGACATCTTTGGCCGCCCCTTCATAGGCGGCGAGCGCCAGCGGGCTCGGCCCCAACGCGGATTCGTTGGAGGACAGCTTGATGGGATCGGCCACGCCACCGACAGAAGCCCGCCCACCGACGTATGGCGTAATGTCGAGCACGCCGGGTTTGGGAATCGGGGTCACCACGCCTTCTCCTGTCTCTGCGCCCTTCGGAACCCTACGGAAAAACGGTATTTCCTAGGGGCTGCCTTGATAAGGCCGGGCGGTCGCAAAATCAAAGAGAGCCTTCGTGCTTCGTTGACATGGGGGGTAGCTGGCCTTAGCAAACGCGGCTCCCAGGCTGGGGTGACCGGTTCAAGAGGTCTAGATGGGTCCAAAATTCCTGCGGCCGTTAACGGCACCGGACGCGGAGAAAGGCCAGGCTGTTCAGTTCGGGCTGGACAACCCGCTGACACTGGACAGCGGGCGCACGCTGGCGCCCTGGACGCTCGCCTACATGACCTACGGCGCGCTGAACGCGGCACGCTCGAATGCGGTGCTGGTATGTCACGCGCTCACCGGCGACCAGTTCGTGGCCAGCGCCCATCCCGTGACCGGCAAGCCGGGCTGGTGGGAAACCATGGTCGGACCCGGCAAGCCGATCGATACCAGCCGCTTCTTCGTCATCTGCGCCAATGTCGTCGGCGGCTGCATGGGCTCGAGCGGACCGGCGGAAATCGATCCGGCGACGGGAGAACCCTACGGACTTTCCTTTCCGCTGGTCACGGTCCGCGACATGGTGCGCGCCCAGGCCATGCTGCGCGACGCACTCGGGATCGAGAAGCTGCTTTGCGTTACCGGGGGATCGATGGGCGGCATGCAGGTGCTGCAATGGGCGGCCAGCTATCCGGACCGTGTCATCTCGGCGATACCGATCGCCTGCGCGGCCAGGCATTCCGCACAGAATATCGCCTTCCACGAAGTCGGGCGCCAGGCGATCATGGCCGATCCCGATTGGCATGGCGGCGCTTATCAGCTCCAGGGTACGCAGCCCTCGAAAGGCCTTGCGGTTGCGCGCATGGCCGCGCACATCACCTACCTCTCGGAAGCGGCCCTGCAGCGCAAGTTCGGCCGGAACCTGCAGAGCCGCAACGGCATCTCCTTCGCCTTTGCGCCGGACTTCCAGGTAGAATCCTATCTGCACCACCAGGGCATGACTTTCGTCGATCGATTCGACGCCAATTCCTACCTCTACATCACGCGCGCCATGGACTATTTCGACCTCGCGGCGGATTACGGCGGCGTGCTGGCAGAAGCATTCCGCGGCTGCAAGACACGTTTTTGTCTCATCTCCTTCACCAGCGATTGGCTGTTCCCGACAGTCGAGAACAAGCGCGTCGCGCACGCCCTCAATGCGGCCGCGGCCACCGTCAGCTTCGTGGAGATCGACACCGACCGCGGACATGATGCCTTCCTGCTGGACGAGCCGGAGATGTTCGCCACCGTTCGCGGATTCCTCAACGTGGTGGCGGCCACGCAAGGAGTGGCGTGATGGCCTACCTGCGTCCCGATCTGGCCGCGATCGCCGAGATGATCCCGCATGGCGCGCGCGTCCTCGACATCGGCTGCGGCGACGGTGCCCTGCTCGAACATCTGAGGACGACAAAGAAGGTGGACGGCCGTGGTCTGGAACTGTCCCAGCAGAACGTCAACGCTTGCGTTGCGCGCGGCCTGGCGGTCATTCAGGGCGACGCCGACACCGATCTCGCCGAATATCCCTCGCAGGTGTTCGACTTCGCGATCTTGAGCCAGACGATCCAGGCGACGCGCAATCCCAAGAGCGTGCTCGGCCATCTGCTCCGGATCGGCCGGCGCACGGCCGTGTCGCTGCCAAATTTCGGCCATTGGCGGGTGCGCCTCAGCCTGCTTCTCCACGGGCGCATGCCGCAGACCAAGGCGCTGACCTATGCTTGGTACGACACGCCAAACATCCACCTGTGCACGATCGCCGATTTCGTGGCGATGGCCCAAGAAGAAGGCGCCGACATCGAACGCGCGCTGGCACTCAGCGAAAACGGCCGCGCCAAGCCCATGCGTGCCGAGGCATGGGCCCCGAATTTCTTTTCCGAAGGTGCGATTTTCCTCTTGCGGACGCGCTAGAGCGGATTGCGCTTTCGTCAAAAGCGGCAAACCGCTCTAGGGTTTCGCGCTGGCGATTGCCCGCGGTGGCGGTCAGCCCTTCGCGTTCAGCATCTGCAGGGCTTTCGCGTAATGCTCGACGCCCCGGTTGTACATGGACGATGCACAATAATCGCGGCCGTAATTCTGTTCCGCGCGCGCGTCGGCCGTCGACTTGCCGGGTTGCGCCGCGTTGATTGCGGTCGCAACCTGCTTGGCCATATGGACGCAGTCGCTGAGGCTCGCGTCGGTCTCGGCGGCGCCGGCAGCGGACACGAACATCAGACCAGCAAATACCGCCGCGACTGAAGCAAGCGCCGTCTTCTTGGCGAACAACATGAGATTTCCTCCTCCAAAATTTCAGCCGGTTCATACCGGCGCGCGAGAGGTAGGCATTTAAATTGCGCGTTTGAAGGGGGCTGCGATCAGCGATCCGTGACGTGTTTGACGCGCAGGCGACAAGCGCAGCGAAAATCCAGATTTTCCACAGACTTACGTTGCGGCAGCAATGGCAGACCGCAGGTGCATAGGTGGCATGCGATGCATAGCGTATTTTAAAAATAGCGGACACTTCCAAGACGCATATAATATATTGTTTTTGTTGATAAAAATTAGGCCTGCGGCATAGTCAACGGCAATAAAGAAATCAGGCCGATAATTCCCTAAGATTTATGTTGCTACTCGGCTGCCGCGGACGATCAAAAGCTACCGCGGCGAAATGCCGAGCGCGCGCGTGAGCACGGGCTGGCCACGGGTGAGTCGCGGCGTCAGCGCGGTGCCATAGAGCGACTTGCTCGCTTCGACGAGATGCACGCCGGCGACGCCGGAGAGAAAGCGCCGGCCCAGGCGTTCCCAGCCAGCGCCGGTGCGCCACAGCCGGCGCTCGCGGAACGGCGGCAAGTAGAGCGCGCGATCCCATTGCTGCGACTCGAACAGCGTGTCTTGCAGCAGCGCCGCGAGTTCGCTGCGGTGAAACGGGCGGCCGCAAGCGAAAGGCGACGCCTCCACCTGTGCCCACAGACTGGCGCGATTGGGCGCGATAATGAGAAGACGGCCTTCCGGTGCCAGGACACGCCACAACTGGCGCAGCAGTGCGCGCGCCGCGTCTGCGCCTTCCAAGCCATGCACGACCAGAATTCGGTCGAACAAGGCATCGGCGAAAGGCAGCGCGTCTTCCTCGCCAAGCACGGTGAGCGGTCGGGTGGCCGGCCAGGCCACCACCCCCGTCTGTGCCGGCATCATCGCCACCACCCGCTCGGCATCGCCGAGATAGGGCTTCAAATAGGGCACCGCGAAGCCGTAGCCCAGGATGCGCAGGCCTTTCTGCTGCGGCCACATCAGCTTGATCCGGCGGAAAATCAGCCGGCGCGCCACCTGACCGAGCGCGGATTCGTAGAAGTCGACGAGATTTCCCGCATCGAGCTGCATGACAATTGGGTACGCCGAAGCGCCGGCCGGTTCAACGGATAGGTGGGTATTGCTAGACTGGATCAATTGCTAGGAGATTTGACCTTGGCCAAGCTTCAGATCGAGCCCATCGCCTGCCTGACGGACAATTACGCCTATCTGGTGCACGAAGGCGGGCTCTGCGCGGTCGTCGATCCGTCCGAGCCCGAGCCCGTGCAGGCCGCATTGGCCGTGCGTGGGCTAAAGCTCACCCATATCCTGAACACCCACCATCACTGGGACCATACCGGCGGCAACAGAGCCTTGAAGACAGCCTTCGATGCCGTCGTCGTAGGGCCTGAGAAGGACCGCGACCGCATCCCCGAGATCGACATCGGCGTGGACGAAGCGCAGGGCTGGCGCTTTGGCGCGCACATGGTGCGCATCCTGGAAGTGCCTGCGCATACCAAGGGCGCGATCGCGTTCGTCTTCGACGGCGCCGTCTTCACCGGCGACACGCTTTTCACGATGGGCTGCGGACGGCTGTTCGAAGGCACGCCGGCGATGATGCATGCGAGCCTGGCCAAGCTCATGGCCCTGCCCGACGACACGGCAGTCTATTGCGGGCACGAATACACAATGAACAACGGACGCTTCGCGCTGACGCTCGAACCTGGCAACAGGGATCTTCAGGCCCGGATGAAGGATGTCGAAGCGGCGCGCATTAAGGGCCGTCCGACAGTTCCGTCCAGCATCGGCCTCGAGAAGCGTACCAATCCGTTCGTCCGGACCGGATCGGCGGAAATCCGCGCCGTACTCAAGATGGAGAATGCGGAGGCCGTCGACATGTTTGCGGAGATGCGGCGCCGCAAGGACAGCTTCTGACCGCTCAATCCTTGTCGTTGTTGTCTTTGCTCTTGTCCTTGTCTTTATTCTTGTCCTTGCCGCCCGATCCCGTGACCGTATCGGCGGCGGTGCTGACAACGTCCCCGGTGACATCGACGGCCGTGGACGCGGCAGAGACGCCCGCGCCGACCACCGCGCTGCCCACTTCCGCGACGGCACAACCGGACAACAATGCGCCGACACCAGCAAGCATGAGGACGACAACAACTTTGGACATGGCAACCTCCGAAGCGCAGCCTAGCATGAAACCGTCAATCAGGTGCGACTGCTCGTACCGGACCGCTCGGTGCGCTACCGTCGGGACATAACAGGAGGGTAAAATGGATCTCGCGCATCTGCCTTTTGTGGGCTTCCGCCTTGGCGGCCTGAGCGTGGAGTTGACGATGCTGGCGCTCGCCAGCGCGCTGGGTATCGTCCAGCTCCTGCTTTATGCGCGCTCCACAAACAGCCAGCGCGGCCTGAAATGGAACCTGAGCGCCCGCGACGAGCCCGGCGCGCCCGTCGGCAAGGGCGCGGCGCGACTGGAGCGCGCCTACCGCAATTTCATGGAGACGTTTCCGTTCTTCGCGGCTGCGGTGATCGTGGCGGCGCTGGCCGGAAAGCACGGCGCGTTGACGCTGTGGGGGAGCCAAATCTATCTCGCCGCGCGGATCGTCTATCTGCCGCTTTACGGTTTCGGCGTGCCCGGATTGCGCACCCTGGTGTGGCTGATTGCGATGATCGGCATCGTTATGGTGTTGGCCGCCCTGTTCCTGCCGACCTGAGCGTTCAGCGTGCGAATTCGCCCCAGATGCAGGAGAACTGCAGCACGGCGGCGGTCAGCACGAAGGCGTGCCAGATCGCACGGTGATAGGGGATGCGTTCGACCAGATAGAAGACGACGCCCGCCGAATAGACCAGACCACCCGCCACCAGCAGCCAGAAATCCACGCCCGCCAGCGATTGCGCCAGCGGATGGATGATCACGACCGCCAGCCAACCCATGCCCAGATAAAGCACGATGCTGGCGATCTCGAAGCGGCGGGGGAACAGCACCTTCATCACCACGCCGAAGGTCGCCGACAGCCAGATGATCGCCAGGATGATATCGCCATAAGGCTCCGACAGGCGGTTGACGGCGAGCGGAGTATAAGTCGCCGCGATCATGATGAAGATCGCCGCGTGGTCGAGCCGGCGCAGAATCTTCTTCGACGGACGGTGATGGGGCATCAGATTGTAGGCGGCCGAGAAGCCGGTCATCGCCAGCAGGCCGGCGCAATAGACCGAGACGCTGACCAGCACCGACAGCCCGGTGACGTTCCACAGCAGCCACAGGCTGCCGTTGATGGCAAAGACGATGCCGAGCACATGCACGATTGCGTCCGCCAATTTTTCATGACGCGAATAAAGGCGGGTGACCTGTCCCGTGACTTGCTCGACGGCTCTAATCATCGATCCATCCTAGCAGCCAATCATGCGCGAAAAATGGCGGCCCGTCATCATCGTTTTCGCGGATGCATATTCAACGGGGCCGGTGTCGGCTATGCTTAACATATGGAGCGCCTCACCTGGGAAGAGGACGCCGCGAGGCGATGAGACAAGAATGAAAAAACTCGTTATCGGCGCGTTCGCCGCCGCGCTTGTTGCCGCTCCGGCGGCTTTTGCCCAAGACCGTCAGGACAACAATCATCACGACAAAAAGACATCCAACACGAACACGATGTCCGGCCCCGCGCATCACGACAACACCATGAGCGGACCGGCGACCGGCAGCATGAACCACATGGCCGATCATCATGACACGATGAAAGGCCCGGCGGGCGGCGCGATGAATCACATGGCCGACCAACACGGCGCGATGGGCGGATCGATGAACGCCATGCACCGTAACGATCACGCCATGATGCGCCATCACGACTGGCATCACGGCGACCGTCTGCCGCGCCAATACTGGCGCGATGCGACCGTGGACTGGCATGCCCATCATCTGCGCCGGCCGCCGCGCGGCTATCACTGGGTGCAGGTCGACGGCGACTATGTGCTGGCCGCGGTCGCGACCGGCTTTATTCTGGAGAGCGTGCTGGCAAGCCACTGAGGTTTTCACGCGGCAGGGCGGTACCCTCCGCCTTGCCGGCGCCTTTTTGTGATCCCCATGAAAATCGACACCCTGTTTCCGACCCGCCTGTATCGCGGCTCCCTGATCGGCGCGCGCCGGCTGAAGCCCGAGCTGATGAAGACCTGGCTGGCCATCGCGCGCGAGGATATTGCCGGACAGCGCTGGTGCGACGAGCACGGCTATCTCGGCTACACCTCCTATGCCTCGCTCGACGATCTGCCGAGCCGCGCCAACGTCTTCGCGGAACTGGTGCGCCACCTCGACACCCACGCGCGCGCCTTCGCCCAGGCGCTGGAGTGGGACCTGCAGGCCAAGACGCTTGTCCTCGACAGTCTTTGGATCAATGTGATGGCACAGGGCAGCGTGCACACGGGCCACATCCATCCGCATTCGGCGATCAGCGGAACTTATTACGTGGCGGTGCCGCACGGCGCGAGCGCCATCCGCTTCGAGGACCCGCGGCTGGCCATGATGATGGCGGCGCCGGCCCGGCGCCCGGCCGTGCGCCGCGAGAATCTGTCCTTCGTGACCATCGAGCCCATGCCGGGCGCCATCCTGATGTGGGAGAGCTGGCTGCGCCACGAAGTGCCGGCCAATCGCGCGCGAGGCCATCGCGTCAGCCTCAGCTTCAACTACACCGTGCGATAGCGCGATCCGGCACCGCACCACGGTTGGTTGCCACCCTTCCGGACGGATTCTACGATTTGTCATATGATTCATGGGTATAGGTCAGCCTCCGGGCTGGCCGGGTGAAGCCCTGGGGGGATTTGCGTTGGTGCCACCGCAAGACGAGGTGTACGCCGCCTTTGCCGAGGCCGGCGAAGACGGTGATGTTATCGTGCATGGCCTGCCGAATGGGCGCGTGCTGATGAAGGTCACGGCCAAGCGTCTTTACCTGCTGCTGGATGGCGAGCCGCCCGGAAAATGCCTGTCAGGTGTCTTCGCCGAAGCCGTCCGGCGCGGAGCAATCCCTTACAGCATGCCAGCGCTGGTCGACCTCACCAGATTCACCGGCCAGGTCGAGTGGGATCATGTCGAGGCCGTGGGCCGCATGGCGCCTTGGGGCACGGACGGCAACTCCAACGTCGCCTATGTCGTGCGCAACCACGCGTTCCACAAACTGATCAAGGTGGCGAGCGTGATGTTCCCCGCCACGCGGCACGAAATCTTTCTCAATCGGGCGGATGCGATTGCCTGGCTGGATTCCCTCGAGAAGACGGGACCGCCCCACTAGCTGTTGTTTCCAAGAGCCGGTCGGTCACATCAAATTGTTTTCGACTTTTGCCTGTGGGGCGGGGGTATGCCCTGTCGCCATTTGAACCCCCAAATCCGAGGAGAGGTATCCCCTATTTCCGATTTCTTTCACCTCACGGTCCGCGCCATTCGTTTTCGTTTTTTTTGAAACGGGGTCCCTTTCCTGCTTCTCCGACACACGCAAAAACACCTGCCCTTTCGCCTAACCTCTTTATGTCGGAATTGGCAGCCGACAATTCAAGCGCATGCGACGATGTGGCGGACGTCGTGACTCCGGATTCGGTTCAAGCGCTCAGCTCGAAATACCGCCACGATCGAAGATGACGGACGTGTCGTCGCGATCGGTGAGACCCAGGCGCGCCGCCATGCCCTGGCATTCCAGGAGACATCCAGCGGCGGGCCGCGATGGTGGCCGATGGGCGCCGGTTTGGCCGCACCGTCGACCGGTCGTATCGCATATTCCGAGCGTCTCACAAGCCGTGCAGCGCCCTTGACCAACGCCTGATCGTGTTCTATAAGGGACGATATGTCAATTATCATAGACGATCCTGCCGCCCAGATCGCCGAACGCGTGAAGACTGAGCGCGAGCGCCGGGCCTGGTCGCTGGCCGACCTGGCGGCGCGCTCGGACGTCTCCAAGGCGATGCTGAGCAAGATCGAGCGCGAAGAGGTGAGCCCCACCGCCACCATCCTCGGACGCATTGCCACGGCGTTCGGGATGACGCTCGCCGAGATGCTGACCCCCACCGCAGCAAAGCCCTCGCGCTGGCTGCGGGCCGGCGACCAGCCGCAATGGCGTGATCCCGGCACGGGCTATCTGCGCCGCCAGGTGTTCCAGAGCGCCGACTTCCCGATGGAGCTGGTGGAGGTGCATCTGCCTCCCGGCGCGCGCGTGGGATTCCCCGCGTCGTCCTACACGCTGATCCGCCAGGTGGTGTGGGTGCTGAGCGGCAGGCTGGAGATCCGCGACGGCGCGGAAACCTTCACCCTGAAGACCGGCGACCGGCTGGAGTTCGGTCCGCCGGCCGACAGCGCGTTCCACAATCCCACCGACAAGGACTGCCGCTATGTCGTGGCGGTGCTGCGGCGATGATCCGCATCGCACGCCTCGATCCCGACGCCGCGCGCCGTCATCGGGACGCGCTCGCCGAGGTGCTCTGCGACTGCGTGGAGGGCGGCGCTTCGGTCTCGTTCCTGTGGCCGTTCGACCGGGAGCAGGCCGCACGCTATTGGGACGGCGTCGTCACAGCGCTGGACGAACGGCGCCACCGCCTGTTAGGAGCCTTCGACGGCGAGCGGCTCGGCGGCACGGTGCAGCTCTGGCTGGACGGTCCGTGCAACCAGCGCCATCGCGGCGACGTGCGCAAGCTGCTGGTCCATCGCGCATGCCGCCGGCGCGGGATGGCACAACGGCTGCTGGAGGCGATGGAAGCGGAGGCGCGCGAGCGCGGGCTGACGCTGCTCACCCTCGACACGGTGACCGGCGGCGACGCCGAGCGGCTGTACCGGACGCAGGACTGGCAGAGCGTCGGCGTGATCCCGCGTTACGCCAAGTGGCCGGACGGCCGCTTCTGCGACACCACGGTGTTCTACAAGGAACTTGCCGCTACGGCGGCTTAGCGTCATCGGGACGACGCGCATGCCGGCGTATGATCGCGCGGCGAATCGGGGATAGCCCGAGCGCAATCCTGGGGAGGAAACCAATGACATCCACACTCAGCGGCTCCATCGAACTGCAGATCCTGTTCTGCGCGATGGCGCTCGGTCTCATCCAGCTTCTGCTGGCGGTCCTGCTCGTCCTGCCGAAGGTCGGCCTGCTCTACGATGTGGGCCCACGCGACGAAGCCAAGCCGCTCGGCAAGTTCGGCGGACGCGCCGACCGCGCCTTCAAGAACTTCCTCGAGACCTTCGTCTTCTTCGCCGCCGCCGTGCTGCTCAACGCGGCGCTCGGCAAGCATACGGCGACCTCGGCGCTGGGCGCGCAAATCTACATCTGGGCGCGGCTGATCTATGTGCCGCTCTACATCCTCGGCATTCCCTGGCTGCGCACGCTGACCTGGGCCGCATCCTTCGCCGGCATCTTGATGGTGATGGCGGCGTTCTGGCCGGGCATGTGAACACGCGCAACGACGCGCGCGCCTTCGGTGCGCGTGTCGGCGAGCCGGAAAAGTCCGCGGAATTTACGGCGCGTATTTGAAGGACAGCGAGATGCGCGCGCGATAGGCGACGATCTTGCCGTCTTCGACTTTCATGTCGAGCTTGGTGATCTCGGCGATGCAAAGGTCGTGCAGCGACTTCGACGCGGTCTGCACCGCCTTCTTCGCCGCGTCCTCCCACGATACCGTGCTGGTGCCGATGATTTCGGTTACGCGATATACGCCATTGTCCGCTTTGGCCTTCGCCATGGGCTTCTCTCCCTGAATTGCCGGGGCGCGCTTTGCGTCTCGCGGGAGAATGATAGGCCTTGCGGCGGCAAACTGCGATGCGGCGCCTAGCGCACGCGGCCGGGATAGCGGCGGACGAAATTTTCGAGCTTCTGCGTGAGCTGCGGCACGTTGTACTCGCGGTCCCAGACCACGGCGGCCTCGGAGACGATCTTGAGGCGGAGATCTTCGGGCACCTCGTTCCAGTGCGCCAAAAGGGCGCTGCCCAGCCGGCGGACATAGGTCTCGTCCTCGCTGGGATATTTGAACGCCTTGCGTTCCGCGGGTTTCACGGTCCTAAGGTCTTTTGCCGGTTCGGCCATCGGGCACGCCTTTTTCCTGACTATAACACTCGTCGGCCGCGATATCGCCTGTCCCCGCGGCACCCTCAGCCCGGCCTTTTCTATAGGGGCCGGGGGCCCCCTTGTCGAGAAAGGTTTGCACCTGCGGCAAAGGCGGATCGAGCGCCGCCGTGATACAGAATATGCCCCGGAAAAACGAGGAGCACGGCCCATGAGACGCACCCTGTTTCTGTTTGCGGCGATTCTGTGGCTGGCGGCGCCGGCCCGGTCGCAGGACATAGCGGCGGCGCCGCCGCCGAGCGGGCCGCAGGCGACGCTCGTGACCTCGCTGGGCACCATCGTCATCGCGCTCGACCGCGCGCAGGCGCCCGCGACCGTCGCCAACTTCATCCGCTATGCCAAGGCAGGCCATTTCAACGGCACGTTGTTCTACCGCGTGGTGCCGGGCTTCGTGATCCAGGCGGGCAGCTACGACCTGCACGGCAAATACCGCACGCTGCGCAAACCCATTCCGCTGGAGAGCGGCAACGGCCTCTCCAATGTGCGCGGCGCGGTGGCGATGGCGCGCGATCCCGCCAAGCCGGCGAGCGCCACGGCGGAATTCTTCATCGATCTCGACGACGCCAACGCGCGCGCGCTCGATCCCAAGCCGGGCGACGCGCCCAACACCACGGGCTTCGCCGTGTTCGGCCATGTGGTGCAGGGCATGGACGTGGCAGACAAGATCGCGGCGGTGGCGACCGGCGGCGGCAAGGGCCCGTTCCCCGACGCGCAGCCGGTGACGCCGGTGGTGATCGAGACGGTGACGATCGGCGACGCGGCGCCGGTACCGACACCAGCGCCGACGCCATGAGGGTGTGAACGCAACAACGCGTGTCATTCCGCAAACCGTGCGGCGCACGAACGGGCGGTCCGCTTCCCCGCAAGGGGAGGGTTGACGATCAGGTCTGCCTGGTCGGAATCGCGTTTCACATTCTTCTCCACCGCGGCCAGCGCCGCGCGGACGCGACGGCGCCACTGGGCGACGCGCTGGCGCCACTCGCGTACCGGCGCGGTATGCGCGCCCGTCTTGAACGCATTGCGGTTGCCACAGGGCGCACCAAGCCTGCGC
>DAIDUA010000059.1 GCA_027456965.1 Alphaproteobacteria bacterium
GGCCTCGAGTATCCCCATTGGGAACGGCTGAAGAGCCCGTGGGGCGAGCCGTCCGACGCGGTGCTGCTGGGCCGCTATGCCGGCGTCGACATGGCCTTCCTGCCGCGCCACGGCCGCGGTCATATCCAGTCGCCGGGCTCCATCAACTACCGCGCCAATATCGACGTGCTGAAGCGGGTCGGCGTCACCGACGTGTTGTCCGTCTCCGCCGTCGGTTCGCTGAAGGAAGAGCTGCCGCCCGGCACTTTTGTGATGGTGGACCAGTTCATCGACCGCACCTTCGCCCGCGAGAAGAGTTTCTTCGGTCCCGGGTTCGTCGCGCATGTTTCGATGGCCCATCCGGTCTGCGCGCGGCTGGCCGGCCTGCTGGTGGAAGCCGCCGCCGAAGAAGGCATCAAGCACGCCAGGGGCGGCACCTATGTCTGCATGGAAGGCCCGCAATTCTCCACGCTCGCCGAATCCAATCTCTACCGTTCCTGGGGCTGTTCGGTGGTCGGCATGACGGCGATGCCCGAAGCCAAGCTGGCGCGCGAGGCCGAGCTGCCCTACGCCACCGTCGCCATGGTCACCGATTACGATTGCTGGCACCCCGATCACGATCACGTCACCGTCGACGCGGTCATCAAGGTTCTGCTCGACAACGCCGAACATGCGCGCAAGCTGGTCTGCCGCGTGGCGCGGAAGCTGGGGCCCGAGCACACGCCATCGCCGCAGATCGAGCATGTGCTCGACACCGCGCTGATCACCGCCCCCGAAAAGCGCGATCTGGTGGTGATGGCCAAGCTCGACGCCGTGGCGGGCAGGGTTCTCAAGAAGTAATGGATGGCCGGGTCGGGCTGCGCTGCCCGGCCATGACGAAGGGAAATAGTATGGATTTCAAATCCGCCATCCGCACGATTCCGGATTATCCCAAGAAGGGCATCCAGTTCCGGGATGTCACCACGCTGTTCGGCAATCCGCGCGGCTTCCGCGCCGCGGTGGACGCGCTGGTGCAGCCTTATGCGGGCGTGCGCATCGACAAGGTGGCGGGCATCGAGGCGCGCGGCTTCATCCTGGGCGGCGCGGTGGCGCACCAGCTTTCCACCGGCTTCGTGCCGGTGCGCAAGAAGGGCAAGCTGCCCTTCACCGTGATCGGCGAGGAATACGATCTCGAATACGGCAAGGACAGCGTCGAAATCCACATCGATGCCGTGAAGCCGGGCGATCATGTCGTGGTGGTGGACGATCTGATCGCCACCGGCGGCACCGCTTTCGCGGCGATCAGGCTGCTGGAACGCGCCGGCGCCAAGGTGATCGGCTGCTGCTTTGTCATCGATCTTCCAGATCTCGGCGGCGCCGACAAGATCCGTGCGCTCGGCAAAGAGGTCACGACACTGGTGAAGTTCGAGGGACACTGAGCCATGAAACTCTACATGGCCCCCGCGTCCCCCTTCGCCCGCAAGGCGCGCGTCATCATCCGCGAACTCGATCTCACGCGGCTGGTCGAGGAAATCGCGGTCAACCCCGCCACCAGTGAAGAGCTGCACCGCGCCAATCCGCTGCGGAAAATTCCCGCGCTGGTGCTCGACGACGGTTCCGCGCTGATCGATTCGCCGGTGATCTGCGAATATCTCAACGAACTCGGCGGCGGGAAATTCTTTCCCGGCATGAGCATCTGGCGCAACGGCTCCGGCCGCTGGCGGGCGCTCGGCCTGCAGGCGCTGGGCGACGGCATCGCCGAGGCGGCGGTCACCTGCGTCTATGAAGGGCGCCGCCCGGAAGAGCTGCAGAACAAGGACCTGATCGCCAAGCAGATGGGCATCGTCGCCCGGGGGCTCGACGCCCTGGAGCGCGCGCGCTTTGCCGAGGAACCGACGATCGGCGAGATCGCGGTCGCCTGCGCCGTCGGCTATCTCGATTTCCGCATGCCCGATCTGGGCTGGCGCGAGACCCACCCGAAGCTGCGCGACTGGTACGAGGCCTTCGCCAGATATCCCTCGATGCAGGCCACCATGCCGGCGAACGCGACTTGAAAATCCGCGGCAAACCCTATCGCACCATCTGGCCGCGCGGCGACGAGGCCGTGGAGGTGATCGACCAGACGCGCCTGCCGCACGAATTCGCCACGCTGACCCTGCGCACGCCCGAAGACTGCGCCCGCGCCATCAAGACGATGATCGTGCGCGGCGCGCCGCTGATCGGCGCCACCGCCGCCTATGGCATCGCCTTCGCCATGCGCGCCGAGCCGTCGGGCAAGGCGCTGGTCGCGGCCCACGACATGCTGCTGGCGACGCGGCCGACGGCGGTGAACCTGCGCTGGGCGCTGAGGCGCATGCACGACGTGCTGCACACGGCCTCGCATGGCGAGCGTTTCGCCCTGGCCTGGCGAGAAGCCGCCGCGATCTGCGACGAGGATGTGGAGATCTGCCATGCCATCGGCGAGCATGGGCTGGAACTCTTCCGTGGGATGGCGGCGAAGAAGAACGGCAAACCGCTGAACATCCTTACCCATTGCAACGCCGGCTGGCTGGCCTGCATCGATTGGGGCACGGCCACCTCGCCGATCTACCAGGCGCATGACGAAGGCATTCACGTGCATGTGTGGGTGGACGAGACGCGGCCGCGCAACCAGGGCGCCTCGCTGACGGCCTATGAGCTGGGCGGGCACGGCGTGCCGCACACCATCATCGCCGACAATGCCGGCGGCCATGTCATGCAGGCGGGGCGCGTCGATCTCTGCATCGTCGGCACCGACCGCGTGACGCGCAACGGCGACGTCGCCAACAAGATCGGAACGTATCTGAAGGCGCTGGCGGCGAAGGACAACGCCGTGCCGTTCTATGTGGCGCTGCCGTCGCCGACCATCGACTGGACGCTGGCGGACGGCGCGACCATTCCCATCGAGGAACGCTCCGCCGACGAAGTGCTGAAGATGACGGGCCGTCTGCCGGATGGCCGCGTGGCGACGGTGGAGAGCGCCGCCCCCGGTTCGCCCGCCGCCAATCCCGGCTTCGACGTCACACCGGCGCGACTTGTGACGGGCTTCATCACCGAACGCGGCATTTGCGCGGCGACGGAAGCGGGATTGCGGGGGTTGTTTCCGCAGTAGCTTTCTTCCCCCGTTTACGGGGGAAGTGTACTTCGAAGCTTGCGCAGCAAGCGAAGAAGGGCGAAGGGGGCGACGACGATGGACTTCAGACGGCTCAACGTTGTTGTCCTCGTCCTATTATTTGCATCATTATCCATCTCCGCGTTTGGTGATGATGTGAGAACGCCGCCCGCCATCTCCGCTGATGCCGCCGCCGAATTGCGCGCCGCCATCGACATCCTGAAAAC
>DAIDUA010000060.1 GCA_027456965.1 Alphaproteobacteria bacterium
CGCCGCGCTGTTCCCGCATCTCTACGGCACGCTGCCGATGACCTTCGTGCAATGGGTCAAGCCGATACGCCGCGCGGACGACGGCTCCTTCGTGCTGCCGCGCGCCTGCATATGACCACACAGGCGGGATGGTGGAAAGCGTCATGTCCGGCCACTACTTTCTCCGTGCATAGCGAGGCGAACGATGCAGGCGCTCAAAGGCAAGACGCACGATCTCGGTGACGGCTTCGAAGTGAGCAGAGTGCTGCCGCAGATCGCGCGGCGCGCCGTCGGACCATTCGTGTTCTTCGATTATTTCGGCCCGGTGGATTTTCCACCCGGCAAGGGCATCGACGTACGCCCGCATCCCCATATCGGACTGGCAACCGTCACCTATCTCTTTGAAGGATCGCAGGTGCATCGCGACAACATCGGCTCCGTAAAGACGATCCTGCCGGGCGACGTGAACTGGATGACGGCCGGGCGCGGTATCGTCCATTCCGAACGCACGGCTCCAGAGATCCGAGCGGCCGGCCATCGCATGCATGGCATTCAAAGCTGGGTCGGCCTCCCGCAGGCCGACGAAGAATGCGAACCGGCATTCCAGAACATTTCGGCCAAGGATCTGCCGACCGGCGAGAAGCACGGCGCCAAACTGCGCGTCATTGCCGGCGGCGCCTATGGACTGACCTCGCCGGTCCGCGTGTTCTCCGACATCTTCTACGTCGACGCACGGCTTGATGCCGGCGCCTCGCTGCCGATGCCCGACGATCACATCGAGCGCGCGGCTTTCGTGGTGCAAGGTGAAATCGACTGCGGCGGGACGCGTTTCACGCGCGGAGACATGATGCTGTTCAACGCCGGCGAAGGCGCCGCCCTCGCCGCCTCAGCGCCGGCGCATGTCATGCTGCTGGGCGGCGCGCCGCTCGACGGGCCGCGCCACGTCTGGTGGAATTTCGTTTCGAGCGACCGGGCACGTATCGAGCGCGCAAAAGCGAAATGGGAAACAGGCAGCTTCGATCCCATTCCGGGCGAGCATGAGTTCATACCGCTTCCGCATTAAATGCGGTCTGGCAGCTGCGCCGACCAACCACTAGATTAGCCGCCGCCCCTTCATTCGGAGAATGTGTTCATGCGTTACAGGCAACTTGGCAACACAGGCATGTTCGTGTCGGAAATCTGCCTTGGCACGATGACGTTCGGCGGCAAAGGGTCGTTCTACGAACAGGTCGGCAAGGTCGGCCAGAAGGACGTGACAGCGATCGTGGCGCGGACGCTGGAAGCCGGCGTCAATTTCATCGACACGGCCGACGTCTATTCGATGGGGTTGTCCGAGGAGCTGCTGGGCCAGGCCCTGAAGGATGTCGGCGTGCGTCGCTCGGACGTCGTGATCGCGACCAAGGGCTTCGGCCGTCTCGGTGCGGGGCCAAACGAGGCGGGCGCCAGCCGCGGGCACCTCATGGACACGGTCGAGGAAAGCCTGAAACGTCTCAAGACCGATCACATCGATCTCTACCAGATCCACGGGCAGGACATCGTAACGCCGGTGGAAGAGACAATGCGAGCGCTCGATGACATGGTGAGGCGCGGAATGGTCCGCTATGTCGGCTGCTCCAACTGGCAGGCATGGAAAATCATGCAGGCGCAGGGCATCGCCGACAAACGCGGTTGGGCGCGCCTGGAGACGGTACAGGCCTATTACTCGCTGGTCGGACGCGGACTCGAACGTGAAGTCGTCCCCGCCATCGAGGACCAGAAGATGGGCCTGATGGTGTGGAGCCCGCTTGCCGGCGGCATCCTGTCGGGCAAATTCGGTCCCAACAGCACGCCCGAAGGCGCGCGCCGCGCGACCTTCGATTTTCCGCCAGTCGACCGGGAACGCGCTTGGCCGATCGTGGACGCGATGCGCGAGATCGGCAAGCCGAAGGGTGTCAGCCCGGCACGCGTGGCATTGGCGTGGGTCCTATCGAAGCCGTTCGTCACCAGCGTCATCATCGGCGTCAAGACGCTCGAACAGCTGGACGACAATCTGGCCGCCCCGGAGCTGACGCTGATGCCGGACGAAATCAAGCGTCTGGACGACCTCAGCGCACTGACGCCCGAATTCCCAGGCTTCATGGTGACGCGGCAGAACACCGGACGCCGTCCCGACGACAAATAGTGTATTGTCCCCGGCAAAAGCAGGAGGGGGCGATGAAGACTTTGCTACTTGTCGTAGGCGTTGTGGCTTTGCTGGCGGGGCTGTTCTTTACCGGCCAGGGACTGGGCTATATTCCCTGGCCGCGCACCAGCTTCATGGTCTCGAACATGCGATGGGCCTATTACGGCACCGGGATTGCCGCAGCCGGGCTCGTGCTGATCTTTTTTGCACGACGGCGCCGCGGCTGATTTTTCCATTTCCGACATGTGCTACCGACTGCCGCTGGCATGGCCGGCAGTCGAGGGCGTAATATCTTGCGATACGGTCGAGGGACCGCCGCTCGGTACGGCCCCCGTGAGTCCGCATCCGCCGAGACTTGGGGAGATCAGGATGCGCAAACTTCTTTTGATCGCGGCGATGGCGGCTCTGACGCCTGCCGCCGCGAACGCCGCCACGTGGGTGGCAATCTGCACCGACGGCAAAAATGTCCAGTACAACCAAACGATTGGCGGTACAGGGTTCCTCTATCTGACGACCGACAAGGGGACCTACCAGACGGCCCGTCTCGTCCAGACGTTCTACAATGGAACCGCGGTATGCGGCGCGGTACACGGCAACGCGCCGGACGGCGCCGAACCGATCACACAGGTCTGCACCAACAAATCGCGCGGAATCATCTATCTGAAATATCAGAATCCAACGAGGCCGGGCAGTTCGGTGCAAGACGCCGGAACATTCTGCAAGGCGACGGTGTCGCTCCACTAAGCGGCGTCACCTTTTTGTGAACTGGAAAGAGCGGCACCAAGCCGCTCTCTCCTGCGCATTGTTTTCGTTCCAAGGGTTGTCACGCGGAGCTGTTGACGCAACAATCATTCGTTGGGTGACCGAAGAGCGGTTGCCCGAACCGTCGGCACGCATCCACGAACAATGGGTGTTGGGAGACATAGATGCGCAAACTGTTTCTCGTTGTCGCGGTTGCTGCGCTTGCATCCGTCGCGGCGCATGCAGCCAAGGAGACCAAGGCGAAGTCCTGGGTCGCGGTATGCATGGACGGAAAGGACGCCCAATACACACAGACGATCGGCGGCGTCGGCTATTTTCATCTGGGCGACGACAATGGTTCCTATCAGACGCTGCGTCTGACCCAGACTTTTTATGACGGTACAGCGGTCTGCGGCGCCGTCGACACAAAATTGCCAGCGGGCACGACG
>DAIDUA010000061.1 GCA_027456965.1 Alphaproteobacteria bacterium
AAACGGTACGCGAAGCGCCGCACCGGGTCGCAGCCCGGACTGCGCCATCCTTGGGGGATCCATGAAACGCTTCGCACTTGCCGTCGTGCTGGCTCTTGCTCCGCTGTTGCCGCCGGCCCATGCCGCCGAGAAATCCAATCCCGCCTATATGTGGGACCTGAGCGACCTCTACGCCTCGCCCGACGCCTGGACGGCGGCGCGCGACAAGGCCATGGCCGACGCGGGCAAGCTGGAAAGCTACAAGGGCACACTGGGCAGGAGCGCGGCCGACATGCTGGCCGCACTGAGCGCAATCAGCGACGTGCACAAGGAAGTCGACCGGCTCGGCGTCTATGCCTCGCTGAAGGCCGACGAAGACGTGCGCATCGCCGCCAACCAGGAACGCGAGCAGCTGGCGCAGGCCGTGGCGACGATGCTGAGCGAAAAAACGGCATGGCTGACGCCGGAGATCCTGGCGGCCGGCGACGACAAGGTGACGGTGTTCGAGGCGCGGTCGCAGGACCTCAAGCGCCGCTTCGGCTTCTTCCTCGGCAATGTGCTGCGCGCCGCGCCGCATACGCTGGGCGCGGAAGCCGAAGGCGTGATGGCCTCGGCGAGCAATGTGTTGGCGCAGCCGGACAACATCTACAGCCAGCTGTCCAACGGCGAGCTGCCGTTCCCCACGGTGACGCTGTCCGACGGCACCAAGGTGCGCCTCGACCAGGCGGCGTACAGCAAATATCGCCAGGCGCCGCTGCGCGCCGACCGCAAGAAGGTGTTCGACACGTTCTGGGGCACCTGGAAGAAATACGAAGGCACCTTCGGCGCCTCGCTGAACACACAGGTTCTGGGCGAGGAATTCGACGCCAATGTGCGCCACTATCCGAATGCCCTGGCCGATGCGCTGTTCGCCGACAACATGCCGGAAGGCGTCTACCGTCAGCTGGTGGCGCAGGCGAATGCCGGGCTGCCGACCTTCTATCGCTACCTGAAACTGCGCAAGAAGCTGCTCGGCATCAAGGACGACCTGCAGTATTACGACCTGTATCCCTCGATGTTCAGGCTCGCCAAGCCGCTGCATTTCACGGTGGCGGATTCCGAGCGCATCGGGCTGGACGTCACCTCGGTCTACGGCCCGGAATACACGGCGATGCTGAAGAAGGGCTTTTCCGGGCGCTGGATGGACGTGCTGCCGCGCCAGGGCAAGGCCTCGGGCGCCTATATGAACGGCTCGGCCTATGACGTGCATCCCTATCTGCACCTCAACCACAACGACGATTACGAGTCGCTGTCGACCTTCGTGCACGAATGGGGGCACGCGGTGCACACGCTGCTGGACGACGAGACGCAACCCTACGAGACCTCCAACTACTCCACCTTCATCGCCGAGACGGCCTCGATCTCCAACGAGATGCTGCTCAACGACTACATGGCGGCGCATGCCAAGTCGAAGGCGGAGAAGCTGTACTATCTCGGCCAGGGGCTGGAGCTGATCCGCACCACCTTCTTCCGCCAGACCATGTTCGGCGAATTCCAGCTGGCGATCCACGAAGAAGTGGAGAAGGGCAAGGCGCTGTCGGGCAAGCGGATGACCGACATCTATTGTGACCTGCTCAAGCGCTATTACGGCGACGCCGAGGGCGTGACGAAGATCAACCCGGCCTATTGCATCGAATGGGCCTTCATCCCGCACTTCTATTACGGCTTCTATGTCTATCAATACGCCACCTCGATGGCGGGCGCCGCGGCCTTCACCCAGGCGATCGAGAACAAGGACCCGGGCGTGCGCCAGCGCTTCATCGCCATGCTGAAGGCGGGCGGCTCGGATTATCCCTACGATCTCTACAAGAAGGCCGGCTTCGACATGGCGACGCCGGCGCCCTATCAGGCGCTGGTGGCGCGCATGAACCACCTGATGGACCAAATCGACGCGCTGGAAGCGGAGAAATAGACGAGATAGCGTTTCCCTCCTCCGTTGACGGGGGGAGAAAGGCGCATTGCTCGCCGACGATAACCGCTAATATTTCTGCACCGAAACGTCCTACTGAATCTGCCAGGTGATGGTGACGTTGGCGGTGACGCTCTGCTCACCGCCGGCGATGGGCGGCGGCGCGGCCGCCAGCGACTTGGCCATCATTGCGAAGACCGGCCGCGGTACTTCGCCGACACCTTCCTGAATCGACAGGATCGGACCCAGCGTCACGGCGGCGGCCCTGGCAAAGGTCTGGGCGCGGTCGATGGCGTCCTTCACCGCCGCCGTGCGCGCCTGGGCGAGTAAGGCCTTGGTGTCGTGGATGGCGAAGCGGATGTCGCCGATCTGGTTGGAGCCGGAAGAAACCAGCGCATCGAGCACCGCGCCGGTTTTCTTCATGTCCTCGACGGTGACGTCGACATTGTTCGAAACTTCATAACCGACGACACGCTGCGGGCAGGTCACGTCCGGCTGGCAAACCTGATAACGCGGCGACAGCGAGAAGTTGGAGGTCTGGATATCCTTGTCCGGGATGCCGAGCTTCTTGAGCGTGGCGAACACCGCATTCATCGCCTGCGAATTGGCGGCGAGCGCCTGGCTGGCGGTCGCGCCCTGGGTGGAAACGCCGGCGGAGAAGCTGGCTTCGTCGGGCGCGGTGCTGACGATGCCCTGCCCCGACATGGTCATGGTGCGCGGCGCCTGCTCGGCGAATGCCGGACCGGCGCCGGCGGCGACCGCGAAAACCGCACAAAGCGCCAAGCGGCGGAGATTTGAGGCCATGATCTGCTCCCTTTTCCTGAACCCTGCGGCGCACTCTAGTACAAGCCGGGCGGCAAAACTTGGGCGGGCTGTGGATTGCGGCCCCCGATTCCTGATATGCAGCGCGTCCTGAATTGGGGCCTGTAGCTCAGTTGGTTAGAGCTGACCGCTCATAACGGTCTGGTCGCAGGTTCGAGTCCTGCCGGGCCCACCAT
>DAIDUA010000062.1 GCA_027456965.1 Alphaproteobacteria bacterium
CCCCCCGCCACGGCGCAACATGACGGCGGAGCTCGTTGTGAGCTCCGCCGTTTGCGCATGCGGAGTCCTCCAGACCCGTCGACCGTGCGAGCCATGCTCGGGCATACCCATCACGACGTGCTCGCGGTCGATCAGGCGAGTCCGAACAATCGGATTGTCTCGCGGGGCGAGGGGCGGCCACGGAAGCGCCAGTCGCTGTCGGCTGTCGCCCGCGCCGGGTTGCCGAAAAAAAGAGCAGAAGCGGTATGACCGCTTCTGCTCCTGCTGCATATCGGTCTGGCTCGGAGTTATTTCGTCGTACGGAAGATGAACACGGTGTGCGACTTAAACGTCTGCCCCGGACGGAGGATTGTCGAGGGGAAGGACGGCTGGTTCGGCGAGTCCGGAAAATGCTGCGTCTCCAGCGTGAGACCCGTCCGATAGTTGTAGACCGTGCCTTTGCCGGCCGGCTTACCGTCTTGGAAGTTGCCGGTATAGAACTGGATCCCTGGCTCGGTCGTCTTTACTTCCAGCACGCGCCCGCTGCCCGGATCTGTGAGCACGGCGGCGGTCGTCATGGCGTCGGGATGTGGCTTCACGAGGACCCAGTTGTCGTCGTAGCCATGCGCATAGTGCAGCTGTTCGTTGTTGTCATTGATGCGCGCGCCGATGACGGTCGGTTTGCGGAAGTCAAAGGGTGTTCCCGCCACGGGCTGCAATTCGCCGGTGGGGATCATTGTCGCATTGATCGGCGTGAACTTGTCCGCGTTGATCAGCAGAACGTCGTTCAGGATGGTGTTCTGCGGATTGCCAGAGAGATTGAAATAGCTGTGGTTCGTGAGGTTGATCGGGGTCGGCTTGGTGGTTGTCGCTTCGTATTCGATGCTAAGCGAGTTGTCGTTGCGCAGCTGATAGGTGACATGCGTGGTCAGTTTCCCGGGATAGCCTTCTTCGCCGTCGGCGCTGACATAGGTGAGCCGAAGTCCGGGGCCCTCTTTTGTCTCGAAGGGCTTTGCTGTCCACAGCCGCTTGTCGAAACCTTTGTCTCCGCCGTGCAGGCTGTTGGGGCCGTCGTTCTTGGGCAGCTGATAGGTCTTGCCGTCCAGGGTAAAGCGGCCATTGGCGATCCGGTTCGCATAGCGTCCGATAAGGGCGCCATAGTAGGGCACGCCCTCGACATAGGGTTTGACGCTGTCGAAACCGAGCACGATGTCGGCCAGTTTGCCATTCCGATCGGGGGTCTTCAGCGACACAAGGGTCCCGCCATAGGTCATGATGCGGGCCTGAATGCCGTGCTCGTTGGTCAGTGTATAAACTTGGACCGCCTTTCCGCTTGCCGTCTGCCCGAACGGCGCTTCCTGGACGTCTGGCGTCTTGGCTGCCCAACAGGCTGTCGCCATCGCCGTCAGTGCAATTCCGGCAAAGCCGGCACCTAAAATTCTCTTCATGACCGCTCCCGCGTTGTGATGCCCGGACGCTCTTCCGGCGCCGTGCCGGAAACATTAAGTCAGACAATTCGAAATGAAAACCGGAGATTTGATCACATTATAACGAGGCAGGAGGATACACACGCCTGAAGCGTAGAGAGACGGCCACGTCCGCCGGGCTGGCTGACGGCAGGCCGGCGCGCGGTGACCGAAGACGTTAAGAGACTGCCTGTCGCGCAGAAAGCTGGCGAATTATGGACGGAGCATTGAACTTTCGGCCGGCATGGGAACCACGATAGGTTCAACGACAAATCGTCTGCCAATGAGAAACAGGTCCGCCACAAGCTGTAGCGGCCGTTTGTCCACGTCGGACCTGTGGTGTTCGATCAAGTCGGCAAAACTCTGATAGAGGGACGCGTATTCGTCCGCCGCCCCGACGACGACAGGCTTTCCGTCGACGGCCAGCGCGTTCCTGTGCGCCTTGAGGCTCAAGGCTCCGTCATCCGTTTCGACCTCGATGTCCCATGCCGGAACGCCGGCATATCGGAAATCGAATGTCGCGTTGAGTTCGGTGCCTGCGCCGGTCGTGAAGGTCACGTTCGCGGCGATCGGAGAATCGCAATTTGCCGGGAAAAAGAGATCGGCCGCTTTGACGAAGATCGGCTCGGGCATGATTTTGGTGAGAATCGAGATGGCATTGATCCCGGCATCGAACACGCCGAAACCGCCGGGCTGCCAAATCCAATCCTGGCCGGCGTGACATTGCCGTACGTCCTCTTTCCAGGTGACAAGTGCTCCGCGGACGACGCGATAAGTGAGCCAGTCCTGTGCCGTGCTCACCGCGGTGGCGTGCCGTGCATGCCATGTCTGGAATAGCGTGCGGTCGGCTTGGCGCGCCTGGAGGGTCAGCTGATCCAATTGCGCCGTCGTCATGCAGGGCGGTTTTTCAAGGATAACGTGCTTGCCATACTGCAAAGCCAGTCGTGTCTCCTCGTAATGCACCTGCGGCGGCGTACAGATCGCGACGGCGTCAAGGTCGGGGCAATCCGCCAACATCGCCTCAATGCTCGGAAAGTTGGGAACTCCGGCCGCTGTGCCGCATATACTGGCACACGCTGCGAGTTCAAAGGCCGCGCTCGCGGATATCGCGGGAATGTGCTGCTCCCTCGCGATCTTGCCGACCCCGACGATCCCGATCCGAAGTCTCTTCACGCAACCCGTCCAATACGCCCGACCGTATACTTACCACATAGCTCCCCAAGGCAATCATGGACTTTTATCCCAGCGGAAAAAGCGCGTGGCGGCGATCCGGCGGATGGTGGACGAGGGGCATGTTTCGGCAGTCAGGTGTCGCCGTCGGCAACCGTGGAATGTGCGGACGTAAAGCCACGGCGCAGAGCGCAACCTTTGGAATGACGGCCGCCAGCTAATGCCAGGTTGGTGAACATCGCGGCCCGCCGTCGCGCTCTTGACATTATATTAAGAAGACGGGTACACGCTCCCATTCTCGCGATTTGCACGACGCGCACTTGGTGCCTGTCATCGCGGGAGTTATCGAAACAATCCGTTTTTTCCTCACGTGCACGGGAAACGGCAACACGCCGTACCCGCGCGCCCAAAACGGTCGCCCGATTTCTTGGCGTAATTGAGGACACTTCTGTGACGAATCCATCTTTCACCGAGCTCGGCATTGTCGAGCCCCTTCGGCGCGCTCTTGAGGCCGAGGGCTATACCCAGCCGACACCAATCCAGGTTCAAGCCATCCCGGTTCTTCTGGCCGGGCAGGACCTTCTGGGCCTTGCACAGACCGGAACCGGCAAGACGGCGGCCTTTGCCCTGCCGCTGCTGCAGCGGCTCTCCACCGGACACGAGCAACGGCGCCCGCGCTCTGTGCGCGGCCTGATCCTGGCGCCGACGCGGGAACTGGCGATCCAGATCCACGATAGCCTGAGGACCTACGGCCGCCATCTTCACCTGCGCAATACCGTCATTGTCGGTGGCGTGGGCCAGCAGCCGCAGATCAAGGCGCTGGCCGGCGGGGTCGACATTCTCGTGGCGACGCCGGGACGGCTGCTCGATCTCGTAAATCAGGGGCATGCGCGCCTTGATGCCGCGACGCATCTTGTGCTCGATGAGGCCGATCGGATGCTCGACATGGGCTTCATCCGCGATATCCGCAGGATCGTCGCGGCGCTACCGAAGAAGCGGCATTCCATGCTGTTCTCGGCGACTATGCCGACGGACGTGGAGCATCTGGCGCAGTCGATCCTGCATCAGCCGGTTCGTATCGACGTCTCGCCGCCGAAGCGCACGGCCGAGAACATCGAGCAACGGGTCTATTTCGTCCCCGCGGCGGAGAAGCGGGCACTGCTGTCGTCTCTTCTCAGGGATGCCGCGCTGGAGCGCGTTCTGGTCTTCACGCGCACCAAGCACGTCGCAAATCGCGTTGCCGAGCACTTGGACAAAAGCGGGTTCTCCGCCGATGCGATCCACGGCAACAAATCGCAGGGCGCACGCCAGCGGGCGCTGGAGCGGTTTCGCTCGGGAGATGCCCGTGTCCTGGTCGCGACCGACATCGCGGCGCGCGGCATCGACATCGACAACGTCACGCATGTGGTCAATTTCGAGTTGCCGAATGAGCCGGAAAGCTACGTGCACCGCATCGGCAGGACGGCTCGCGCAGGTGCCACAGGCATCGCCATCGCGTTCTGCGACCCTGCGGAGAACGGCTATCTGCGGGACATCGAGAGGCTGACCAAATTGCCTCTTACGGTCGTGCAAGGAGAGCCGGGCGCCGATCAGGCCAAACCCACCCGCGATTATGCCCGCAAGGCGCCTTTTCGGGGAAAGCGCGGGAAAGGCGGCCGAGGTAACAATGGCGCCCGCCGTGCGGCCTAGCGGGAAGGCACATAATTTCAGGCAATTGCTGCATTTCCCGGAGGAAGGTTGCTATTTGCGCGCATAGCAAGTATATGTGATGAGCGACGGCGTTCCGTCAGATGAAGCGCACTGTTGTACTCCCGACTCGCATTGTGCGCGCCTGGCCGAGACAGCCGAACTTCCAGCCTGATTGTCTCCGTTCGTAACGTCCAAGCATGTGCTTGGATACAACTTGATGCACTAGGAGCATTCATGCCTATCGGAACAGTGAAGTTTTTCAATACCGCCAAGGGCTTTGGTTTCATCTCGCCGGAAGGCGGCGGCAAGGACGTGTTCGTCCATGCAACTGCCGTTGAAATGGCCGGCATGCGCACTCTGGCGGAAGGCCAGCGCGTATCGTTCGACATCCAGCCGGACGCCAAGGGCTCGAAGGCCGTCAATCTTCAGGCCGTGTAAGAGTTCAGACGGGAACGGCGGAGATGAGAACTCTCCGCCGGTTCCTGCTCGACAGCGGAATTCGCGCGCCGACTGCCGGCACAATCGAGCCTCCGCTACGAGGATAACAAATGACGTATGACGAACACAGTGAAATGCTCGAACAGGAGCACAGAGCTGGCGCGGGTGCGCGAAGGTCGCGCGCGGATCAATCCATGTTGATGGAACTCATCAAAGTCCTCGCGGCCCATCCCGCCGGGCTCCGGCGCTGGTCGGTAATGCGGGCGATCCGCAAGGAGCGCGAAAACGCTGCGCGGGACATTCCTCAGAAATTCGAAGACGAAGTCGAGCGTACGTTTCGGCAGTTTTGTGCAGATACGGACGACGCAAAAGCCCGTGTTTCCAGGGATGTGCTGTTTTATCGGCCGCGGGAACGGGCCGGCGAAGTTTGGGCCATTTTTCCCGATCGCGCCAAAGCTTGGCTTGACGGCGGGTCTGCCGAAGTTAATTGACGCCAAGCAAGACGTACCCGTAACGGAGATACGCTATGGCAGATAGACCGGTCTCCGAGCACGAGGGTGCCTTGTTCGACGCGGTGCGCGTGCTTGCGACGGTCGTCATGGATCTCGGCGCGGACACAAAAGTTCTTCGCGAGCGTTTGACGGCGGCTCGCGACGCAGCCGAGAATCTGGGCAACAAACATGGCGCGGAAACGCTGGATTTCCTCATCGGCTCTCTCTTTGCGCCGCCGGATCCTACGCCAAAGCCTTCGCTTCGTATCGTTTAATCGACGGGAAGATTTATCTGTTTCGTTCGGCTGATGAAGCCGGGCGGTGGCGGCGTTGTTTGTCGCGCCGAGGAACGCGATTGGAGGCAACGCATGGTAACGCGCACGAATAGCCGGCAGCTGGTCTTCCGCCGTCCGTTCCTGCTCAGCGGGTTTGACGCGCTGCAGCCAGCTGGTACCTACACGGTCGATACCGAAGAAGAACTGATCGACACGCTGTCTTTTCCGGCATGGAAGCGTGTCATGACCGCAATGCAACTCACCCGGAGCGGCACGACGGAATATATACCAATCGACCCAGACGAGTTGCACGAAGCTCTGATGCGTGACGGGGCGCAGCCTGATTTGTCCACTCCGGTTACCGCATCAGCGAAATCCCGGCGCGGGAGCGCGCGAGATGCGATGAAGGCCTTTCAGAGGCGTTTGAAGTGACGCCAGGAGAAACACCATGCAAATTACGATCTACCACAATCCGAACTGCGGAACGTCGCGCAATGCGCTCGCCGCCATCCGCGCCGCGGGCCATGAGCCGCGCATCGTGGAATACATGAAGACGCCTCCGACGCGCGAAGAGCTTAAAAATCTGATCACACGCATGAAGGTGAACGTCCGGGACGTTGTCAGGAAGAAGGAAGCCTTGTACCGCGAACTTCGCCTTGACGAGAGAGATGTCGGCGAAGACGAACTACTTGACGCGATGATAGAGAACCCGATCCTCATCAACCGTCCGATCGTGGTGACGGAAAGGGCAGTGCGATTATGCCGCCCGAGTGAACTCGTGAAAGAGATGCTTGCCCAAGATGTCCCAGGGGCATGATCGACGCGGCATTTCGTTTAAGCCGCATCTATGCCGAGGGCTGGAATACGGCGAGCAAACTGTCTTCGAGCCAATGCGAAGATCTCGATCTGGGGCGGATGGCGGCTCTCAATCCCTATGCGATCGAGCCTAAAAAAGCGCGATGGAGCGAAGGCTTCATAGCCTTCATGCGATAGATCGCGGGTAATTTCGTTGAAATAATAGGTGGTTACGGGATCGGCCCGGACCCTATTGACATGTCAAAGGCTTCAATGCTGATATAGAACAAATAGGGAACAAATAATGCCGACGGTCCCCGAAGATCGGTACGTGCTTATCGAAGCTTTGCGCCGGGGGGACGTTCGAACGTCCTCTGGCGTGAACACCGGTATTGCAGAGATCGACGCCTGTCTGTGCGGCGGGCTTGCGCTTGGGGCGTTGCACGAAATTGCTGCCGCCGACTTTCGCGCCGTTCCGGCCGCGTGGGGTTATTTACTCGCACTTATGGCGTGCGTCGATCGCAAGGACGTTGTGGTGTGGCCGCTGGTTCCCGGTGGAGCCTTTGGCGTTCCGTATGCACGAGGTCTCAAATCCTTCGGCCTTGATCCGCGCGATTTCCTGATGGTGCGCTGCCGCCGCGAGCAAGATGCAGCCTGGACGATGGAAGAGGCGTTACGCGCTGGCGCCGGCGCTGTCGTGGGAGCGCGCACGCGTGGCATGGATTTGACGGCAAGTCGTCGTCTTCAGCTTGCCGCACAGCATTCCGGCACACCGATCTTCCTGTTGCGTGGGCACGATGACTGCCAGCAGAGCGCTGCGGTGAGCCGCTGGCGGGTCGCGGCCATGCCGGGCGCGCGTGACCGCTTCGGTTTGTTCGGCGAGCCGCGCTGGCGCGTGGCGCTGGATTACGCGAAGGGCGGCCGCACTGGCGAATGGGTGGTGGAGTGGGATTATGAGACGCTACGCCTGCGTCTTTCTGCCGTACTGGCCGATCGAACGGAACGCCGCGCCGCCTAGCGGAAGCGCCGCTCGTCCTGTCGTCGTTGTGACCTCCGCGTCGGGAGGATGGCGAATCTCGGCAGCCGACAAACGGGCACAGGATCTTGGTGTCATGCCAGGTGAATTGCTGGCCGACGTACGCGCGCGGCTGGGTGCGCTCGATGTGCGCGAAGCCGAACCGGAAGCGGACCAGAAAGCGCTCGCCAAACTCGCAAGCTGGGCGGCCTGTTTCTCTCCCCATGTCGCGCCGTGGACCGGCCCCGCGCACGGGCTGACCTTCGACATCGAAGGCTGTGCGCATCTGTTCGGCGGCGAAAGTCGTATGGCGCGGCACATGCGGCAACGACTTTCGCACTTTGGCCTCACAACACGCGTTGCCATCGCCGGCACCATCGGAGCCGCGCACGGGCTCTGCCGTTTCGGTACGAGGAATGCGTCGTTCCCCAAGGAAAGGAAGGGGAGGCACTGTCGCGCCTGCCAGTGGCGGCGCTGCGGATTTCGGAAAAGCAGGCGGCGGGCATCAACCGCCTCGGTTTCAAACACATTGCAGCTGTTGCGCATCTGCCGCGTGCACCGCTGGCACAACGCTTCGGAGCGGATTTTGTCGAACGGCTGGACCAGGCGCTTGGCCGTCTGCCGGAACCATTCTCGCCGCTAGCTGCATCCATCACCTATCGCGCGCAGTCCGCACTTGCCGAACCGATCATGGCGCAAGGCCACGTTCTCGATCTCACGCGGCGGTTGGCCTGCGATCTCGTGCCTGCGCTCCTTCGGGACGGCAAGGGCGCGCGCACGCTTCGGCTGACGCTGTATCGCGTGGATGGAGAGGTCAAGGAAACAGCTATCAAATTGGCTGCGGCAAGCCGTGACGTCGCGCACATCGTCAACCTCTTTTCGTTGAAACTCGACGCTCTGGCCGAGGAGTATGACGCAGGGTTCGGCTTCGAGGCGGCACGCCTCGAAGCAGTCGAATGCGAAGTCATATCAACCACGCAGAAAACACTGACGGAAGAAAAGCAAGGAGAGTGTCTTTCTCTCCTGATCGACCGGCTTGGCAGCCGGCTGGGACTTGAGAACATCGTCCGCCTCAAGCCGGCAGATACACATATTCCCGAGCGCGCGGTCGGTTATTCCTCTGCCGAAGCCGATTGGAGCGGTGAGAGCGACGTGCGGCGTCCGCTTCTGATGCTTCCTTGTGCCGAGCCGGTCGAGGTCACGGCCATCATGCCAGAAGGCCCGCCAAAGTGCTTTCGTTGGCGCGGCGTCTTCTATGGTGTGGCGCTTGCCGAAGGACCCGAGCGCATCCGCCCCGAATGGTGGCGCAAACAACGGCGCTCGCGCACGCGCGACTACTATGCGGTGGAAGACGAGGCAGGGCGTCGCTTCTGGCTCTATCGCGAAGTGATGGCAGACGATGACGCCCATCCACGCTGGTATGTGCATGGTGTTTTTGCATGAGTTATGCGGAATTGGCGATTACGACGAATTTCTCCTTCCTGCGCGGTGCCAGCCATGCGGAGGAGATGGTGCAGCGGGCCAGTGAACTCGGACTGGCGGCCATCGGGGTTGCGGACCGCAATACGCTGGCGGGTGTCGTCCGTGCTCACACCATGGCGAAGGAGAAGAAGCTGCGCCTCCTGGTCGGCGCGCGGCTGGTCACCAACGACGGCTTCGAAGCTATCTGCTATCCGATGGACCGCGCGGCTTACGGGCGGCTTTGCCGCCTGCTGACGCGCGGCAACCGCCGCGCCAAGAAAGGCGAATGCCATTTGGCACCGGCCGACATCCTCGGCGAAAGCGAGGGCCAGATATTTATCGTCATGCCGCCGGAGAATTTGTCTCCTGGCTTTCGCGCCAATCTTGCTTCGCTTGCGGCGAACGCCTCAGGGCGGACCTATCTTGCCGCCACATGGCTTTACGGCGTGCACAACGAACGCCGCCTGGCTTTGCTGGCCGAACTGGCGAGCGAGGCTGGCGTTCCACTCGTGGCGGTCAACGACGTGCATTACCATGTTCCAGATCGACAAACCCTGGCCGATGTACTTTCCTGCATACGCGAGAAGACCACCATCGTCAAAGCGGGACGGCTGCTGGCGGCGAATGCCGAGCAGTATCTGAAGCCGCCCGAAGAAATGACGCGCCTCTTCGCGAAGTATCCCGATGCGATCAAGCGCACGTCGGAAATCACCGCGCGCGTCTCGTTTACACTCGATGAGTTGCGCTACGAATATCCGGGCGAGATCGCGGGCGCGAAGTTGGGCGAAACGGCACAGGCCGCGCTGGAACGCTTGTCGTGGGAAGGTGCCAAGCGACGCTATCCGGACGGTGTTCCCGACAAGGTACGCGTCCAGATCGTTCACGAGTTGAAGCTCATCGCGGAGTTGCACTACGCAACCTATTTTCTCACTGTCTGGGATATCGTCCATTACGCGCGATCGCGCGACATCCTCTGCCAGGGCCGCGGCAGCGCCGCCAATTCCGCTGTCTGTTTCGTGCTGGGGATCACGGCGGTCGATCCGAACCGGATGGACCTGCTGTTCGAACGCTTCGTCTCGGCCGAACGCAACGAACCACCAGACATCGACGTGGATTTCGAACACGAGCGGCGCGAAGAAGTCATCCAGTATCTTTATGACAAGTATGGCCGCGACCGCGCTGGCATCGCCGCCACAGTCATCAGTTACCGTTCCAAGAGCGCGATCCGCGATGTGGGCAAGGCACTGGGGCTCTCGCAGGACATGGTGGGTCTGTTGGCGAGCAACCTGACCGGCTGGGGCCGCGAGAGCCTATCCGACACGCATCTCCGCGAAATCGGCCTCGACGCTTCGGACGGCATGCTGCGCACCGCATTGGTTCTGGCGCGAGAGCTGGTCGGCTTTCCGCGCCATCTCTCGCAACATGTGGGCGGGTTCGTGATCACGCGCGGGCCTCTTGAGGAGCTGATCCCCATCGGCAACGGCGCCATGGAAGACCGCACCTTCGTCGAATGGGACAAGGACGATCTCGATGCGCTCGGCATCCTCAAGATCGATGTGCTGGGGCTCGGCATGCTCACCTGCATCGCCAAGGCCTTCGCACTGATCGAACGCCATTATGGCAAGGCTTACGAGATTGCCTCGGTTCCGACCGAAGACCAGGCCGTCTACGAAATGCTTCAATGCGGTGATTCCGTGGGTGTGTTCCAGGTGGAATCCCGCGCGCAGATGTCGATGCTGCCGCGCCTGAAGCCGAAGAATTTCTTCGATCTTGTGATCGAGGTCGCCATCGTCCGCCCCGGTCCCATCCAGGGCGACATGGTCCATCCTTATCTGCGCCGTCGCGACGGCCTAGAGCCTGTCGGATTTCCAACCAAGGCGCTGGAGGACGTTCTCAAGCCCACGCTGGGCGTGCCGCTGTTTCAGGAACAGGCGATGAAGATCGCCATTGTCGCCGCGGGGTTCAGTCCACCCGAAGCCGACAGACTGCGCCGCGCCATGGCCACCTTCCGGCGCATGGGCACCATCGACACGTTCCGCGACAAGTTCATCACCGGGATGGTGAAGAACGGTTACGACACCGAATATGCGGCACGCTGCTTCCAGCAGATCGAAGGCTTCGGCGATTACGGCTTTCCAATGAGTCACGCAGCGAGTTTTGCTTTGCTGGTTTATGTTTCCGCCTGGCTGAAGCGCCATTATCCGGAAGTCTTCTGCGCCGCACTCCTGAACGCCCAGCCCATGGGTTTTTATGCTCCGGCACAGATCGTTCGCGATGCCCGTGACCACGGCGTGGAGGTTCGCCCGCCCGATATCAACGCCAGCCATTGGGATTGCACGTTGGAGGAGCGGGCAGGGGGGCAGTGCGCCACGCGGCTCGGTTTTCGCCAGATCAACGGTTTCCGGGAAGCGGACGCCGCTGCCGTCG
>DAIDUA010000063.1 GCA_027456965.1 Alphaproteobacteria bacterium
CCGGCGCCGGTACTCATCAGTACGGCGAGAGACGCCGCCGCAATCGCGAGAATGGACCGTTTCATCGTGTCCTCCTCCATGTCGTACCCCAAAAGGAAGGGAAAAAACGTTCTATCTTCTCCTTCACTGCGTTTCGGCACGGCATTCCGTTCGCGCCGGCCGGAATCTCGCTCGGCGCGCAAATCTCACATGCATTAGATAAGAATACTCGCGTTGAGCGTCAGCGTTCGGCGGCACAGGCGGCCTGCGTCATTTTGTTGCTGTGCGCTGCGGGACAGCGGAAACCCGCCAGATTTCCGCAGACACTCCGTAGGCCTTCAGTCCTTCTTGCACGGCCACAGCGTGGTGATGGCCGTCCATTGCGCGTCTTCGGCATTGCCGTTGTAGAGCGCAGCGTCGGCGGCGCCTTCCTTGCGCAGCCAGTCAAGTTCCTGGCTCACCGCCCGATCCATGGACAAATCGTCCGGCGGGCAGACAAAGCCCTGGTTCTTGGCGGCGAGCAAATAGTCGTGCAGGTTCCCATGGCAGACCCGCGAATTTTTGCTGCAGTCCGACAGGAAGTCGGAAAGCGAGCGGGTTTCCTTGGCGATGGCGCTCGACCCGATCAGGATGGCCACAACGGCGGTCATCGCCGCGATTGCGAAATTCTTCATTGTTTCCTCCTCGTTCCTCTCCCCATGAGGCAATGGTGATTATGGCTCGCTCCTGCCACCTTTCCTGGTCAAATTCCCATGTTTGCCACCGATGGCGCGTTCCTGCGTCAGCGAGCGATAGCGCGCCGGATCGATCACCGTTGGTGCGTCGTCCAGCGCGTTTATCTGCAGCGTCACATAGGACTGCTCGCGGTAGTCTCCCGCCTTCTCCTGCCACAGATTGCTTTTGCCGCTTGCATCATACTGTTGCTTGCGGCTTTGGTAATTCAGGTCCTTGTCGCTGTAGGGATCGCGCGAGGCGATCTTGCCGTTGGCGTCGCTGTGCGTGCCGGAATAGACCAAGCGGCCCGTGTTGTTGTCGAGCTGCAGGCGGTCCCACTCCAACGCGTTGTCGCGCTTGTCGTGGCGCATCAGCACGTAATTTCCTGCCTCGAAGCGTGGATAGGGGAGTCCCTCAACACCGCCGGCCGGCAACAGCGTCAGCGTGTAGCGGGTGGAGTAGCCGTCGGTATCGATCAGATTGAAAAGGTCGCGCTCGCGTGCCTGCCAGGTGCGGCGCTTGCCCGGATCGGGGCCGACCACCTGCGACTGCGCGGTGTCGGACCTCCCTCCTGCGATCGCGCGTGCGTCGTCGCAGTCGTCATGGCCGCTTGCCGCGGGATGGTCGGCCAGCGGACAATCGGGCTCCCGCGCCAGATCCTGCAGCATTTCCTTGATATGGCTGGTGGTACCGCGCAGATGCACCTCGTCGACATCGATCGTGACGACGCCACCTTTGTAGTCCGTCGGTCCGATCGTCAGAAGATTCGAGAAATTAAGGAACTGCCCCCCCAATTTCAGATCGTCGGTGAAGAACACCAGGCGGCCGGGATGGGTGCGGTCGTTGCTGTCGTGCACGCGCAGCACCAGCGCGACCTGCTCGTGCTCGTGGAACCAGTTGGTGCCGCCGATCCGCGCCTCCGGCCCGACAAAGGCCTGCAGCAGCGAGACGTAATACCGCCGGCCGGCGGTGATGGGGATGGCATCATTGCCCGCGAAATCCGTCGTGCTCGACAGCGCGTATTTCTTGGAAATATCCGTCGGCTGCCCTTGCGCCGATTGGCTGTTGATCGTCGCCTTGCGATAATCGGTGGCGCCCTCGTCTACCGTTTCCGCACATCCTGCCAACACCAAAGCTGCGCCGAAACCCAGAAGCGCCGAACAGGCGCGCGTACGACTGCTGCTCAAACGACCCGCCGATGCCCCAGCCATATCCTCCTCCACCGCCCCGCGACGTTGTAGGCAAAGATTCCGGACCCCAATTGTGCGAAGAGTCAATCTTAAGCGTTAAAATCGACGGCGTGGCGCTTCACCGCGCGGCATAGATTTTGGGAAAATATCGTAAATATTCCAAATGGTTAAAACTGTGCACCCGTCGGGCAACAGCGGCGCGGAGTTGCGTCCACAACATGCGGAGGCCTGCGATGAAAAGCAGCATACGCGTCCTGTCAGCCTCTCTGTTGGCCGCGACGCTCGCCACACCTGTCGACGCGGCTTCGCAGGCGCACGCCAAGCTGATTGCTCTGAGCGGCAAACAGATCGGCCAGGCAACTTTCGTCCAGACTTCGCACGGCGTGCTGATCGAAATCACGGCGCGCGGCCTGCCGCCCGGCGCACATGCGGTGATGATCCATACGACGGCGTCGTGCGATCCGAAGACGCGGTTCACCTCCGCCGGGCCGGATCTTTCTTTCGAGCCCGGCAAGCCGCACGGCTATCTCGCGAAGGGCGGACCGCGCGCGGGCGATCTGCCCAATCAATTCGCGGCGGCGGACGGAACGCTACGCGCCTCGATGATCACCGGCGCGTTCTCTCTCGGCAACGGCAGGAAATCGATCTTCGACCGCGACGGCGCTTCGCTCATCGTGCACGCCAGGGCGGATGACTATTCCGGTCAGCCGGACGGCAATTCCGGCGCGCGCCTTGCGTGCGGTACCATCATCCGCACAGTCGGGCCGGGCGTGCGCAAAGGTGCTTCGCGCCGCGCGCATAAGTGAAATGTGGTACGCAGAGCGCAAACACAGGGGGCAACCATGCTGACACTTCACCAGATGCAGATGTCGGGGAATTGCTACAAGGTGCGCCTTGTCGCGCATCAACTCGGCATTCCGCTCAGGCTCATTGATTATCCGGTGGTCGGCACGGCGACGCGTACGCCGGAGTTCCTCAATCTCAATCCCAACGGCAAGACGCCCGTCCTGGAGTTCGAGGACGGACGCGTCCTCCCGGAATCCGGCGCCATCCTTTCCCATCTGAGTGACGGCACCAGGCTGCAGCCCGAAAGCAAATGGGATCGCGCCTGCATGCTGCAGTGGATGTTCTTCGAGCAGTACAGTCACGAGCCTTACATCGCCGTATCGCGCTATTGGCACAAATTCGCGCCGCTCCAAGAGTTCGAGAAGAAGCGGCATCTTGTTCCGGAATGGCACGCGAAAGGAAATGCCGCATTGGGCGTGATGGAAGCCCATCTCAAGTCGCACGACTGGTTCGCCGGGAAAGACTATTCCATCGCCGACATCGCGCTGTACGGATACACCCACTGCGCGGCGGATGGCGGTTTCGATCTTAGCGGGTTTCCTGCGGTTTCCGCATGGACTTCCCGCGTTGCGTCGCAACCCAGGCACCTCCTGTTGACGGCGGTATGACCGCCTCCAGCTTGCCTTTGGAGGGGCAAACGCCTATAGGAACTGGCGTTGAGGCCGCGCAAGCCACAGAGACAAGTTTCCAGCGCGCCCATGCAGACGCTCCCACGTGGGAGTGAATGGCCTGGAGTGACGACGACGACGCTTTTCCTGAAAATTTGGTGCGACTTCGACAACCGCAACGGACATGGTGTTCGCAGCGGACTTTAATGCTTTCAGGAGAAAGCCGTCATGACCATTGGTCAAGTCAAGTTCTTCAACACGACAAAAGGTTTCGGATTCATCGCGCCGGAAGGCGGCGGCAAGGACGTATTCGTCCATATGACCGCCGTTCAGGCTGCGGGACTTCGCGGCCTCAACGAAGGCCAGCGCGTCAGCTTCGACGTCGAAGCCGACAAGCGCGGTCCGAAGGCCGTGAATCTGAAGCTCGTCTGAGCCGAAGAACTTGCGTAAACGGACGGCGCGGGAGCAATCCCGCGCCGTTTGTTTTTATGCGGTTGGCTCCTTCGGCTGCCACAGTTCGATCTTCGTGCCGTCCGGATCGAGGAACCACGCGAAGCGGCCGTAGGGAGAATCGTCGTCTCTTCCGACAAGCGGCACGGCCATAGCCGCGAGCCTCGCGAGAAAGTCGTCCATGTCGTCGACGGCGAAATTGATCATGAATTCGCGCGACGACGGCTTGAAGTAATCGCTATCCTCTTGGAAGGAATTCCAGACCACGAACGGCGGGTGCTCCGGCGTGTCGTAGCGCAGGAGCGTACCGCCCCACTCCATGATCTCGATCCCGAGCACATCGCGATACCACGTCGCGAGGTTCTTTGGATCTGGCGACTTGAAGAAGACGCCGCCCACCCCGGTGATGCGAGCCATGTCCGTTCTCCTGCCTGCAAAGCCGCGCTATGATGACCGAGCCGCAGAGATTTTCCAGAGATGGCCGACAGCGAATTCGTGTTCCTCTATTCCACGTTCCCCGATGAGGCTTCGGCCAAGCGCGCGGCCGAAGCGCTGGTACGGGCCGGGCTCGCCGCGTGTGTGAATCTTTCCGCGCCCATGACCAGCATTTACGAATGGCAGGGCAAGCTGGAGACCGGCCCCGAGATCGCCGCCTTCTTCAAGACGCGACGCGCTTTGGTCGATGACGCCATCGCCACAGCACGGCCGCTGCATCCCTACACGGTGCCCTGCTTTCTGATCCTGCCGATCGACGGCGGCAGCGCCGATTACCTGGGCTGGGCAAGGACGCAAACCCTGCCTAAATAAGCGGCAACTTGCGTTTGGCAACAGGCCAGACTTTTATGCGGCGAGGCACGGGAGTGATGTGTTTTGGGTTTTGAGGGGCCGCCGCGCGGATTTCAGCTCGACGCCAAGGCGCTGCGCCATAGTTTGAAGGCGTTGGCCGGGCACACCAGCGACCCCACCGATCTGCGCAAAGAAGCCCTCGCCGAGATCAAGACTGCGTTCATGGACGCGCGCGAACGCGTCAAGCAGCAAGTGCTGGGCGAGAACCTGCCGGGCATCGCCGCGGCGCGCGCCCTGTCGGCCACGCAGGACGGCGTCATACAGGTGATCTACGATTTCGCCGTCAAACATTTCTATCCCCACAAGAACCCGACCAAGGCGGAACACATCACCATCGTGGCGACCGGCGGCTACGGCCGCGGCGAACTCGCCCCGGGATCCGACGTCGATCTGCTGTTCGTCCGTCCGTACAAGCAGACGCCTTGGGACGAGAGCGTCATCGAATTCATCCTCTACATGCTGTGGGATCTGGGTCTGAAGGTCGGCCACGCCACGCGCTCGCTGCCGGAATGCGTACGGCTGGCCAAGCAGGACATCACGATCCGCACGGCCATGCTCGAGGCACGCTATCTTTGTGGCGACGCCGCGCTTTACGACGAATTGCGCAAAAAATTCTGGTCGGATATCGCCACGGGTTCGGGGCAAGATTTCGTCGAGGCGAAACTCGCCGAGCGCGACGAACGCCATCATCATCAGGGCGAGAGCCGCTATCTGGTCGAGCCCAACATCAAGGAGGGCAAAGGCGGGCTGCGCGATCTGCAGACCCTCTATTGGATCGGCAAGTATCTCTATCGTGTCTACGACACGGGCGATCTCGTCCAGCACAACGTCTTCACCAAGGACGAGTACAAGACCTTCCAGAAGGCCGAGGCCTTCCTTTGGGACGTGCGCGTGCGCCTGCACTACCTCGCCGGCCGCGCCGAAGAGCGGCTATCTTTCGACGCACAGCCCGAACTCGCGGTCCAGCTCGGCTTTACCGACGACACGCCGCGCCACGCGGTGGAAAAATTCATGCGCGCCTACTTCCTGGTCGCCAAGGACGTCGGAGATCTGACGCGCATCTTCTGCGCCGCGCTGGAAGTGCAGAACAAGAAGCGTCGCGCCACGCTGGCCAACATCCTGCCGGGCTTCCTCAAGCCGCGCGGCAAGGAGGACGACTTCTTCGTCGATACGGCGAGACTGAACGCGCGTCCCGGCGCCTTCAAACGCGATCCGGTCAACTTCATCCGTATCTTCCACATCGCGGACGTCAAAAGCATCGACATCCATCCCGATGCACTGCGCACCATCACTCGCTCGCTCGATCTCATTGACGACGAGTTGCGCGCCGATCCGGACGCCAACAAGCTGTTCCTGGAAATCCTCTCCTCACGCAGCGATCCGGAGCGAGCGCTCAGGCTGATGAACGAGGCCGGCGTGTTCGGAAAATTCGTGCCCCAGTTCGGCCGCGTCGTGGGGCTGATGCAATTCAACATGTACCACCATTATACCGTGGACGAGCATCTGATCCGCGCGGTGGGAAACGCGGCGGCGATCGAGCGCGGCGAACTGAGGAACGAGCATCCGCTGTCCACCGACGTCGTCAAACGCATCAAGACCCGCCAAGTTCTCTACTGCGCGATGCTGCTGCACGATATCGCCAAGGGCCTGCCGGGCGACCATTCAGACGTCGGGGCCGCCATCGCCGAGAGCCTGTGCCCGCGCCTCGGCCTTTCGGCGGAGGACACAAGCGCCGTCGCATGGTTGGTGGAAAATCATCTGATTATGAGCGACACTGCGCAGCGCCGCGACATCTCCGACCCCAAGACGGTCCGCGATTTCGTTGTCGTGGTGCAGTCGCCCGAGATGCTTCGGCTGCTGCTGGTGCTGACGGTGGCCGACATCCGCGCGGTGGGACCTGGCGTGTGGAACGGCTGGAAGGGCCAGTTGCTGCGCGAGCTCTATTTCGAGGCCGAAACTGTGATGTCGGGAGGCGACACGACGCGAGCCCGCAGCGCACGCGTCGAAGAAGCGAAAGCGACGCTGGCCCAGCGTATCGCTGATTTGTCGGACGACGCGCGCGAGCGGGCCCTGTCGCGCCACTACGACGCCTATTGGCTTGCCCTCGACGCCGAAACGCACGAGCACCACGCCAGGCTGCTCAGTGAAGCCGACGCGAAGGGCGAACTTCTGACAGTCGCCGCCGTGAGCAACGACTTCCGCGCCGTCAGCGAGGTCACCCTCTACACGCCGGATCACCCTGGCCTGTTCGCGCAGATCGCTGGCGCGATCGCGGTTTCCGGCGGTTCGATCGTGGACGCCAAGGCCTTCACCACCTCGGACGGCTTCGCGCTCGACGTGTTCTCGGTACAGGACGCCGATGGCGGACCATTCGGCGATGCGGCTCGTGTCGCCCGCCTGCGCCAGACGATCGAGAAGACGCTGGCTGGCGAGATTGTGCCACGCGTGCTGATCGCCAAGCGCCCGCCGAAGAGCCGCGCCAGCGCCTTCAAGGTCAGCGCGCGAGTGAATTTCGACAACGATGCGTCCACCACGGCCACGGTGATCGAAGTGCGCGGCCCCGATCGCGTCGGCTTTCTCTACGACGTGACGACCGCGCTGTTCGAATCCGGTCTATCGATCTCTTCGGCGATGATCGCCACCTATGGCGAACGCGTGGTCGACGTCTTCTATGTGCGCGACGGATTCGGTCACAAGATCACCCATCCCAGCCGGCTGAAGGCTGTCGAGGCACGGCTTCTAAAGGCGCTGGAAGGCGGCAAGGCAGACGCCGAAAAAGGCATGATCACTGCGTCTTCGGAAGCGTGATGCCGCCGGGTTCCTTGGTGCCGCCAGCGCGAAGGCGAGCGATGTACTCCAGTTCTCCCTGCGCGATCGTGTTGTCCGGATCGAGCCTCAGGGATTCGCGATACGCTTGTTCCGCTTCGCCAAGCCGTCCCAATTCGGTCAGAGTGAAACCGCGACCCCGATACAGCCGCGCACGGTCGCGGCCTTCGAGCCCTTCGATCGCCAGGCCCTGGTCGTAGTCCGCGAGTGCATCCGGCCAGCGCTTGAGGGACATCAGTGCCGCGCCCCGTTCGCTGATCAGAAGAGGTCGGTGTTGGCCGAGTTTCAGACTATGTGCAGCCGACAGGGCCAAGCCAGCATCCAGCACGCGCAAGGCTTCTTCGGGCTTGCCGATCTCGTTGTAGTAAGAGCCAAGATACAAACCCACCAACGGATATGGGTTCCGCACGGCCACGACCTGCCGTCCCGCGGCTGCAGTGTTCTTGTCGGACGCCGCCTGCGCCAGGACGACCAACGCCTCGGTCGGACCGTCAACGAGGAGGTATGTCGTGCCGGTTGCGGTATCGGCCGCGGCGAAGGATTGGCTGGCATCCGTCAAAGCCCGTTCGAGGTCCGGCACATGTTCGGCGACGGTAAGAAGCCCGCCCGCCTGAAGATCGGTCTCGGTTGCCTTGACCACATCGTCGGCTTTCTCCCACGGCCGCTCCGCAGTCGCTTCGGTCGCTGGCGCCGCGGCGGCATCCGCGTGCGCCGCGCGCGGTAGAAGCATTCCACCGAGCACGATGGCGACCACCGCGCCGATTGCTATGTGCGTATTCATTTGTTTCCCCCGGTTCTGGACACGGAAGTGTAGGTCGTCGCGCGGTGTGTGCGGGCACAAAACAGGCGCCAGGACCGCGCTATTCTGCCTCACGCGCGCGGGTGTTTTCGAGGCCGTGGGCGGCGCGGCTTGCGACGTCCGCCGCTTCACGGCATAACCCAGCGCCTCACCCGGGACCGTTCCATGACCGACACGCCGACGCACAAACAGCTCGTCCTCTCCGGCATGCAGCCAACCAACACGCTGCATCTGGGGAATTATCTGGGCGCGCTCAAGAACTGGGTGCGGATGCAGAACGAGATGCCGTGCCTGTTCTGCGTGGTCGACATGCATGCCATCACTCAGGACGTCGGCTACGGCCATCCAGCCGAGTTGGCGCAGGCCACGCGCGAAGTGGCGGCGGCCTATCGCCGCGGGCGTGGACGTGAAGAAGACACCGATTTTCAGTCAGGCGCGCGTGCCCGCGCACGCGGAACTGGCGTGGGTCTTCAATTGCGTGGCGCGACTGGGCTGGCTCGACCGCATGACCCAGTTCAAGGAAAAGTCGGGCAAGCACAAGGAACGCGCCTCGGTCGGTCTCTATACCTACCCAGTGCTGATGGCGGCCGACATACTGGTCTACAAGGCGACGCATGTACCGGTGGGTGAAGACCAGAAGCAGCATCTGGAGCTGACGCGCGATGTTGCGCAGAAGTTCAATAATGATTTTGCGGCACCTGATTTCTTCCCGCTGCCAGAGCCCGTGATCACCGGGCTTGGCACGCGTGTCATGAGCCTGCGCGACGGCGCCAAGAAGATGTCAAAATCGGATGAGAGCGACTACTCACGCATCAATCTGACGGACGATGCCGATGCCATCGCCCAGAAGATTCGCAAGGCCAAGACCGATCCAGCTCCCCTGCCAGATTCCGAAAAAGGGCTTGAGGGCCGGCCCGAGGCCGAGAACCTTTTCAACATCTACGCGGCTCTAGCCGACGAGCCGCGCGCCCAAGTGATCGCCCGGTACGCCGGGCAGCAATTCTCCGGCTTCAAGAGCGCACTGGCGGATCTCGCGGTGGCCAAGCTTACGCCGATCGCAGCCGAGATGCGCCGACTGCTTGCCGATCCGGGCGAGATCGAGCGCGTCCTGGCCGACGGCGCGGCGCGCGCCAACGCCATCGCCGAGCCCGTGCTGGCGGACGTGAAGCGGCTGGTGGGATTCTTGGGCTAAAGCTGTCATTCCGGCCAGTCTGCGAAGCGAGCGCGAGCCGGGGTAACAGGTTTGCCTAATACAACCCATCCCAAAACTGTTCTAATCTCCCGCCATGACCACCGCCGTCAAAACCGTCCTCGTCACAGGCGCCGCGAAAAGGCTGGGCCGCGCCATCGTACTGGATCTGGCGCGCCATGGCTGGACGATCGCACTCCACTACCACTCCTCTGAGAAGGAGGCGCGCGCCACCGCAGCCGATGCCGAGACCAACGGCGTGAAGGTGGCGCTGTTGAAGGCCGATCTCAGCCGTGAAAGCGAAACGGCGTCTCTGGTCGAGCGCGCGGCGGCTGAAATTGGTCCGCTCGCGGCCTTGGTCAACAGTGCTTCGCTGTTTGAGAACGACGACTGGTACAGCGTCACCCGCGAAAGCTGGGATGCGCATATGGAGACCAATCTGCGTGCGCCCTTCGTGCTGGCGCAGTCCTTCGCCCGCCAGGTGCCACGCGACGGGCATGGCACCATCGTCAACATCATCGACCAGCGCGTGCTGAAGCCGACGCCGCAATTCCTCTCCTACAGCCTGTCCAAGGCCGGCTTGAAATGGCTGACCACGACGCTCGCCCAGGCCCTGGCGCCGCGCGTGCGGGTGAACGCCGTCGGGCCGGGCCCCACCATCATCAACGCGCGGCAATCCCAGACCGATTTCGCCCGCCAGCGCGAAGCCACCGTGCTGGGCCGCGGCGCCGAGCCTCAGGACGTGTGCGACGCGGTGCGCTATCTATTGGAGGCTTCCGCCGTCACCGGCCAGATGATCGCAGTGGACGGCGGTCAGCACCTGATCTGGCAGACGCCCGATGTCGGGGTGAAGGAATAGAATGCGCACACCAAGCGACGTACAGCCCCTTCGCATCGCCAACGCCGGGCAGGCGATCCGTCATGTCTTCATCCGCAATCTGGAACTGCTTGCCCAGATCGGCATCCACGGTCACGAGAAGGGCAAGCTTCAGCCGGTGCGCATCAATGTGGATCTGGCGGTGGAAGATGCGGTGGTGCTCGAAGACCGCCTCGAAAAGGTCGTTGATTACGAGACGATTACCAAGAAGATTCGCGGTCTGGTCGGCAAAGGCCACATCAACCTGGCCGAGACGATGGCCGAACGAATTGCCGCGCTCTGCTTCGAGGATGCGAGGGTCAAGCGCGCCCGCGTGCGAGTGGAAAAACTGCACGCCCTACCCGGTGCCGAATCGGCAGGCGTGGAAATCGAGCGGGAACGGCTGCCTCGATAAGACGGTCGCTGACAGGCATCGAGCACCCCGTCCCTTCTTTTCGAACAGGCGAACCGCGAAGTTGGGCCGGGATTTGCCGTATTAATGCGGCAAACCACACCATTTACCGTGCATTAAATATCGAAATGGTACTTTAAGTTGCAATTACAAGTGTGAGCCTTGTCGACGGACACTTCGCGCATGAGAGACGGATGAACAAGGCGTTCCTAAGCGCAAAAGAGCGCTCAGATCGGATTTTGGCCGAGAAGCTGCGGCTCATTTATCGCGGCAGTTTTGCGGTTCCAATCAATGTCGCGGTCGCGTGCGCCGTCGCGTTTCTCCTCAGAGACTCGTTTCCGTACCCGCTTCTTGTTGGCTGGCTTGTGGCGACCGTACTGGTCGCAGGCCTGCGCATCCTGCTCCATTGGCGCTTCGCGCGCGCCGCCGCGAGTGTTCGGCGCAGCGCGAGATGGGCGCTCTATTTTTGTATCGGATCTTTCACATCCGGGTTTCTTTGGGGCGGCCTCTGTCTGGCTCTTTCGGTCTGGGGCGGCACAAGCCAATTCGTTCTCCTGACGCTCGTGGCAGCGGGCATGACAGCCGGCGCCTTGACGACGGCCGCGCCATATCTTCCGGCATTTTTCGCCTTTGCGGCTTCGTTCATCGTGCCGCTCGCAATCGTGTCGCTTATGCACCCGGGTCACTACATTGCGGCGGACGGCGGGTTGATGCTTCTGTATCTCCCCGGCATCAGCCTCGCGGCGGCAAACCTGTCCCGATCCGTGGGCCGAACCATCGAGCTTCAGGTCGACAATGAAGTGCTGCTTGATTCGTTGAAACAGGCCCGCCTCGAGCGCGACGACGCGCGAACGGAAAAGTGGTCCACGCTCGCGCATCTGAGCCACGAATTGCGGACCCCGTTAAACGCGATCCTGGGCTTCTCGGAAGCCATGCGCGAGCAACTCTTCGGGCCGATCGGCAACGAGCGGTACAAGGAATATGCCGCACACGTGCATCAAAGCGGCGAGCATCTGCTGACGCTCATCGGCGAAATTCTCCAATTCTCGCAGGGCGAAGCAGGAAATCTGGAGTTCAGGGAAAGTGCCGTCGCCCTTGCGGCAGTCGCCGACGATTGTCTCTGTGGGGCGATGCCGGCGGCGCAGAAGGCAGATGTAACGCTGACGGCGACGGTCCCGCCCAAGCTGCCGCTCATGCGCGCCGACGAGGGCAAGGTCCGCGAGATGCTGTCCAATCTCGTCAGCAATGCGATCAAGTTCACGCCGCCGCGCGGGATGGTTTCGATAGAGGCCTTGCGCGCAGCGGATGGTGGAATCGATCTTGTGGTCCGGGACACAGGAATCGGCATGAAGGCGGACGACATCCCGTTTGCCCTGCAGCCCTTTGGTCGAATTGCGAGCCCTTTGAAACGCGAGACCGACGGCGTGGGACTCGGCCTCCCCATTTGCCAGCGTCTTGCCAAGCTGCACGGTGCGGAATTGACGATCAGCAGCGAGCCTGGCAAGGGAACGGCCTGCAAGATTTCGTTTCCTGCGTCGCGCTGCATCAGCCCGCGCGATGCGTCTGCCGAAGCCGGCAATTCCGTCAGTGTTGCGGCGTGACCGGCGTCGCAGGACTCGAAAATCGAGTTGGTCCAAGGCTACGCAGCTAAACGCTCCCGCCCACGACGGGGCGGCCTTCGGCGCGCCAGCGCAGCATTCCACCTGACAGATTGGCGACTTTCTTGAAGCTGGCCTGAATGAGGATATTCGTCGCCTGCGCCGAGCGTCCGCCCGCACGGCACACGGCGACGATGGGGCGATCCTTGTCCAAGGTGCCGAGTGAATCTTTCAAAACTCCGAGGGGCACCAGCTTCGCGCCGCCGATATGCCCGAGAGGGCCGTCGAATTCCTCGCGCTCGCGCACGTCGAGCACCTGAGCCGTCCTTGCGTTCTCTTCCAGCCAGTGCGGCTGCACCTCCCATATCCCCGCGAAAGTGTAGGTGAGCGGCGCCCAATCGGGATCGTCCGGCGGCATCTCGCCATCCGGCCGCCCGCATTTGAGATTCGCCGGAACCGCGGCGTCCATTTTCTTGGGATGCGGCAGATGAAGGTTATCCATGTAGAGCGTGAAATCGCCTTCGCTCAATTGCCCGCCCAGACGCGGATTATAGCGGCGTTCCTCGACTACACTGGTCGCAGACAGGCCGCGATAATCATGTGCGGGATATAGCAGACATTCGTCGGGCAGCGTGAATATCTGACTTTTGACCGAGGAGAACATCGCGTGCGCACTGCCCTGTTGAAAATCGGTGCGCCCGCAGCCGCGGATGAGCAGACAATCCCCCGTGAACGCCATGCTGTCGTCATCGAGCACGAAGCTGAGGCAGCCATTGGTGTGACCGGGTGTGGCGCGCACCTGAAGGCAGCGATTGCCGAACGCGATCTTGTCGCCGTGCGCGAGATATCGGTCCGCACCCTGTGCCTCCGTTTCCCGCGACAGGGCAATAGTGCTGCCCGCGCGCCGCTTGAGCAGCCAGGCCCCCGTCACATGGTCGGCGTGGACATGGGTGTCGAGCGTCGTCACGAGATTCAGCCCCAGTTCCTCCACCAAGGCGCCGTCGCGGCGCACCTGTTCGAAGACGGGATCGATCATCACCGCCTCGCCGCTTAGGCGGTCGCCCAGAAGATAGGTGTAAGTCGATGACACGGAATCGAACAATTGCCGGAAGATCAGCATGGGACCCTCCTCCTAACTTTGTGACAATCTGACAGAAGCATTATATCAGCGCCATGGCGAACGACACGACCGCCCCCCCGGAAGCGCCCCTCACCGGCATCGCACGTATCGCCGCCTATGTGAGGACCCTGCCCGACGCCCCGGGCGTCTACCGCATGCTCGATGGCAAGGGTGACGTTCTTTACGTCGGCAAGGCAAAGAGCCTGAAAAAGCGCGTTTCGTCCTACAGCAAGTCCGGCGGACACACCGATCGCATCGCGCGCATGATCTCCGAGACGGTCGAAATGTTGTTCGTCACCACAGCCTCGGAAACCGAAGCCCTGCTGCTGGAATCCAACCTGATCAAGCGGCTGAAGCCGCGCTACAACGTTTCGTTCCGCGACGACAAGTCCTTCCCCAACATCCTGGTGCGTCAGGACCACCTCTTTCCGCAGCTTCTAAAACATCGCGGCGCAAAAACGGCAAAGGGCATCTATTTCGGGCCGTTCGCCAATACGGGCGCGGTCAACCGCACGCTCAACACGTTGCAGCGCGCCTTCCTGCTGCGTTCCTGTTCGGATTCGGTGTTCACGTCGCGCACGCGACCGTGCCTGCTGTTCCAGATCAAGCGCTGCTCGGCGCCCTGCGTGGGGCGGATTGACGAGGCGGCCTATCAGGAACTGGTGGATGAAGCGGAGCGCTTCCTCGCCGGCAAAAGCCGCGCGGTGCAAACCGAACTGGTCAAGGACATGGAAGCTGCCGCTGGCGCCCTCGACTTCGAGCGTGCGGCGCGGTTGCGCGACCGCGTCCGCGCCATGAACCAGGTGCAATCGGTACAAGGTATCAATCCGTCCACCTTCGCCGAGGCCGATCTGTTTGCCGCGTTCACCCAGGGCGGGGAAACCTGCGTCCAGGTGTTCTTCTTCCGCGCCGGGCAGAACTGGGGCAACAGGCCCTATTTCCCCCGCCACACGGCCGGGCTTTCCACAGCAGAGGTGCTGGAAGCCTTCATCGGCCAGTTCTACGACGAACGCTTGGCGCCGTCCCTGATCCTGCTGTCCGAAGACATTCCCAATAGCGAATTGCTGGCTGCGGCGCTGGCGCTACGTGCTGACCACAAGGTGCAGATCGCCGTGCCCGAACGTGGCGAGAAACGCGACCTTGTGGACATGGCTTTGAACAACGCCCGCGAGCAGCTCGGCCGGCGCATGGCGGAAAACGCCGCCCAGCGCGAGCTGCTCGACGGCGTGGCGGAGACTTTCGGCCTGGACTCGCCGCCGAAGCGCATCGAGGTCTACGACAACTCGCATATCCATGGCGGCCACGCGGTCGGCGGCATGATCGTGGCGGGGCCGGACGGTTTTGAAAAAGGCGAGTACCGCAAGTTCAACATCAAGGCAGCCGAACTTACGCCCGGCGATGACTACGCCATGATGCGCGAGGTCCTGACGCGTCGCTTTTCGCGGCTGATGAAGGAGGACGAAGACGCCAAGGCCAAGCGGCCGGACGTGGCGCTGATCGATGGCGGACCAGGCCAGCTTGCCGTCGCCTGCCAAGTCTTCGCCGATCTGGGGGTAGAGGACGTGGCGCTGGTTGCCATCTCCAAGGGCGCCGAACGGGACGCCGGCTACGAACATCTCCACCAGCCCGGGAAACCGCCCTTCCGCCTCGACCAGAAAAGCCCGGTGCTCTATTATTTGCAACGCCTGCGCGACGAGGCCCACCGCTTTGCCATCGGCAGCCACCGCAAAAAGCGCGCAAAGGCCATCGGCGCCAACCCCCTGGACGAGATCGCTGGCGTCGGCGCCTCCCGCAAACGCGCCCTGCTGCAGCATTTCGGCTCGGCCCGGGCGGTCGCCGGGGCCAGCCTGGCCGACATCGAAAGTGTGGCTGGTGTTTCGGGCACACTCGCCAAGAAAATCTATGACTTCTTCCACCCGGCCGGTTGAGCGCGTATAGAAATCATCATGCTGGTAGGTCTGCCCAACACCCTTACCGTCCTGCGCATCGTACTGGTGCCGATATTCGCCGTGGCATTTTCTCTGCCGGGTCCGACCGCGCGCCTCGTCGCCTTCGCCGTTTTCTGCATCGCCGGGATCAGCGACGCGCTCGACGGGCTGGCCGCGCGCAAGCTCAACGCCGGCAGCGATTTCGGCCGTATGCT
>DAIDUA010000064.1 GCA_027456965.1 Alphaproteobacteria bacterium
CAGCAATCCTTCATCAGAAAGCCAAGCAACTCGCGCATGCGTTCAACGCGGACGGCGTAGATGAGATGGCGGCTTTCGCGGCGCTGGACGACGAGGCCCGCGTGCTCAAGTTCCTTCAGGTGGAAGGACAATGTCGGCGCCGGCGTGTCGAGCGCCTCGGCAATGGCGCCGGCCGCTTCGCCTTCGGCGCCGGCGCGCACCAGCCGGCGGAAAATCTTCAGGCGGGTCTCCTGCGCCAACGACGCCAGGACCACCAAGGCCTCGGTTGATTTCATATTTCCATAATAATGAAAATATTGGCAAAAACAATACCGCCGAGGTGCTTCCAGCAGATTTTTCCAGGGAACACTCAGTGCGGCGGCGGGCCGTGCATATAGCTTTCCACCAGCGACCCGGAAATCAGCCGCCAGCCGTCGACCAGCACGAAGAAGATGAGCTTGAACGGCAGCGAGATGATCACCGGCGGCAGCATCATCATGCCCATGCTCATCAGGATGGAGGCCACCGCCATGTCGATGATGAGGAACGGCACGAAGATCAGGAAGCCGATTTCGAAGGCGCGCTTGAGTTCCGACAGCATGAAGGCGGGCGCCAGCGTGGTAAGCGGGACCGCATCCGGCGTCGTGGGCGCCTTGGCGTGAGACATGTCGAGGAACAGTTTCAGATCCGCTCCGCGGACGTGGTCGAGCATGAATTTCTTCATCGGCAACGCGGCCCGGTCGAACGCCTGTTCGGTCGTGATCTGGTTGTTGATCAGAGGCTCGACGCCCTGTGCGTAGGCGTCCTTCAGCGTCGGCGTCATCACAAACAGGGTGAGGAACAGCGCCAGGCTGACGATCACGCTGTTGGGCGGGCTCTGCTGCAGGCCGAGCGCGGTGCGCAACAGCGACAGCACCACGACGATGCGCACGAAGCTGGTCATCATGATGAGGATGGACGGCGCCACGCTCAAGATGGTGATCAGCGCGATGATCTGCATCATGCGGTCGGTGAACAGCCCGCCGCCCGAGAAATCGATGGACAGGCCGCCGGCCGCGGCGGCCGACGCCCCCGGCGGCGCGGCATGCGCCGCGCCGGGAAGCGCGAGCAGAATGAATACCAGTGCCGCAACGACAAGACGCTTCATCATAGGGACGATCCTGCGGCCGCCGTTGCGGAAGGCGGCGCCGGCGGAGTGATGGAGGGCTCGATGAGCGAGGCCCCTTCGGGACCGATCATCACCAAATGTTCGACGTCGTCGCGGCGCACGATGACGAAGCGCTGGCGCGGCGAGATCATCAATGTCTCGACGATCCTGAGCCGACGCGTGGCCGACGATTTGGTGAGACCCGGCAGACCGAAGCGGCGCGCGGCCAGGCCAGCGACACCGATCAATCCGAGAACCAAGAGCAGCGCGCTCAGATAGCGCACGAAATCGAGAATATCCATGACCCGCATCAAAAGCCGTCAACCTTAATCAACGGTTAAGCCCGGGAACAATTTGCCCGGCAGCTTTTTCCGCTTTTGTTAAGCGCGGCTTAATTGTTGGAGCGCAGCATGGGTCCTCTTAAGGCTAACAATTCGTATACGGAGGGAGAAATGGACCTTCCCGGTATCCCGCTGCTCTCAATGCTGAAGGAGCGCATGGTGTGGCTCAATCAGCGCCAGACAGTCCTTTCGCAGAACGTCGCCAATGCGGACACGCCAGGCTATACGGCGCAGGACCTCAAGCCGGTCGACTTCGAGCAGGTCTTGAGGAACACCACCGCGACGAGCCAGTTCTCGGGCGCATTGATGACGGACAATCCGCGCCATATCGCGATTACACCGAGAAGTCCCGATGGATTCAGCGACGTCAACGCACCGGACGTGGCATCCAATCCTTCGGGCAATTCGGTGTCGCTGGACCAGGAAATGATCAAGGTGGCCGACACTCAGGCACAATTCCAGGCCGCGACGAACCTCTACGCCAAGGCGATCACGATGATGAAGACCGCCATTGGCAAACCGGGCCCGTAGGAGGACTGAAAGATGGACTTTACAACAGCAATGTCGGTTGCCGCGTCGGGCATGCGCGCGCAATCCGACCGCATGAAGATCATCGCCGAGAACATCGCCAACGCCAACTCGACCTCGCCGGTCAACGGCGGCGACCCTTACCGGCGCCAGATCGCAACGGTGAAAAGCGAATTCGATCGCACGCTGAACGCGACCGTCGTGGAACCGGGAAAGCCGGTCGAGGATATGTCGCCGTTCCGCATGCAGTACGACCCGGGCAACCCGGCCGCCGACAAGCAGGGCTATATCAAGCTGCCCAATGTCAACAGCCTGATCGAAATCATGGACATGCGCGAGGCGCAACGTTCCTACGAAGCCGATCTCACCGTGATGGACGCCACCAAGACGATGCTGGCGCGCACGGTGGATCTGCTCAACAAATAAGGAGCCGAGCGATGGCCGTCTTACCGGCAGCAGCAGCAGCAGCCTATCAGGCAGTCTCCCAGATGGGCGCCGGCGCGGCGCCCACCGCGAGCATCTCGTCCGCAGCCTCGTCCGGCGCGGGGAGCTTCTCAAATTTTCTGTCCGATGCAGTGAAGAGCAGCATCGACACGATCAAGCATGGCGAAGCGATGGCGACCAAGCAGGTCACCGGCCAGGCCAATGTCGTCGACGTCGTCAATGCGGTGAACGCCGCCGAGCTCACCCTCGATACCGTTGTCGCCGTCCGCGACAAGGTTGTCGCCGCCTATCAGTCCATCATGAACATGCCGATTTGAGGAACGCGAATGACCCCCGCCGACGCCATCGATTTTGCCCGGTCTTCCATCTATGTGCTGCTTGAGATCATCACTCCGGCGATGCTGACGGCCCTGGTCGTGGGCCTCGGAATCGGCCTGCTGCAGGCGTTGACGCAGATCCAGGAAATGACGCTGGTCTTCGTGCCGAAGATCATCGCGATCTTCATCGTGCTGCTGATCTCGCTGCCCTTCGCCGGCCAGGCGATGAGCGGGCTGATGAATGATATCGCCCAACGCATCGCGGCGTATTAGGGGTGCGATGACAATCACCTTACCCGGCCTTTCCGGCACGGTCCTCGTCTACCTTCTCGTCTTTTCGCGCACCGGCGCGATGGTAATGCTGCTTCCGGCGATCGGCGACGCCAGCGTTCCGGGACGCGTGCGCCTGATGCTGGCGCTGGCGATATCGCTGGCGCTCGCTCCCACGGTGGCCGCCGCCTATCCGCAACAGGCGCCGGCATCGGCGCTGGCGCTGGGACTGCTGATCGCCCAGGAAGTCACCGCCGGCATCCTGATCGGCACCATGGCGCGCATCATCATGAGCGCGCTTTCCGTGGCGGGTTTCCTGATCGCCGGACAGACGGGCCTGTCCTACGCGGAGACGCTCGACCCGACCTCCAACGGACAGCAAGGCGCAGTCCTCGGTAATTTCATCTCGCTGCTCGGCGTAGTGCTGGTCTTCGCCACCAACCTGCATCACCTGGCGATCGGAGCGATCGCCGGCTCCTATCGTCTGATACCGCCGGGAGCGGCCTTGCCGACTTCCGATATGGCGCAGCTGACGATCAAGCTGGTGAGCAGTTCCTTCGCGCTTGGCTTCCAGTTGGCCGCACCGTTCCTGGTATTCGGTTTCGCGGTGAACGCGGCCTTCGGCTTGTTGGCGCGCATGATGCCGCAGCTTCAGGTCTTCTTCGTCGCCATGCCGGTCAATATTCTGGTCGGCTTCCTGCTGATGGTCATGCTGCTCGGCACGATGATGATGATGTTCCTGGATTTCTACACCAGCCAGATGGGGATATTCCTCTAGATGGCTGACGATCGCGACGCATCCCAGCAAACCGAAGAACCGACACAAAGACGGCTCGATCAGGCGCGCAGCCACGGCGACCTCGTCAAAAGCTCCGAGTTGCAGACGCTGGTCCTGCTCGCGGGCGGCACGCTCGCGATCGCCATGTTCGGCCGCACCGCCGCCCTCGAACTGGCCAGCACGTTCCGCATCTTCCTGGCGCACCCTGACCAGATCGACGTCGATTCCGGCGGCCTGATGGCGCTGATGCGCGAACTGATGGGACGCATGGCGACGATCCTGGGACCTCTCTTCATCACCATGATGATCGCCGGGCTGGCCGGAAATCTCGTCCAGCACGGCCCCGTCTTCACCTTCGAGAAGATCAAGCCGGACCTGTCCAAGCTGTCGCTGATCTCGGGCTTGAAGCGGATGTTCGGCGTGGACGGCTTCACCAACCTGTTCAAGGGTCTGCTCAAGATCGCCATCGTCGGCGCGGCGGTGTGGACGCAGCTTTGGCCGGAGCGCGGCGGGCTGTCCGCAGTGCTGCTGCAGTCCCCGGCAGGGGTCGCCAGCGACATGACCCATCTGCTGTTCAAGGTGCTGATCGCGGCGTTGTCCGCGATGGCGTTCATCGCGGGCGCCGATTACCTGCAGCAGCGCTTCCAATTCATGAAGCGCAACCGCATGTCCAAGCAGGAGGTCAAGGAAGAATTCCGCCAGACGGAAGGCGACCCCGTGGTCAAGGCCAAGGTCCGACAGATCCGCATGGAGCGGGCCAAGCGGCGCATGATCGCCGCCGTACCGGGGGCCACCGTGGTCATCACCAATCCGACCCACTTCGCCGTCGCCCTGAAGTACGAATCGGGCAAAATGGCGGCCCCGGTCTGCGTGGCCAAAGGCGCCGACGCCCTGGCCTTGCGCATTCGCGAAGTCGCGAAAGAGCATAACGTGCCCATCGTCGAGAACCCCCCTCTGGCGCGCGCCCTGCACGCCACGGTCGAGGTCGACGAGGCGATCCCGGCGGAGCACTACAAGGCTGTCGCCCAGGTTATCGGCTACGTCATGCGCCTTACCGGAAAACTCAAGCCCAATTAGAGCCTCAGCGGCACATACCCTGCACGATCGGTCCATAATTCGTGCGCGCGGGCAGCGTCTCATTCCGATTGGCCAATTCCTCTTCAAGACTTGTCGGACCGCCCGGCAAGCCGAGATCCGCATACGCCCGATACCAAGGATCGCTCTCCGCCTGCTGAAGCGTGATGAAGGTGAAGCCGTTGGAGCGGTAGAGCGCAATCAGGCGCGGCAGCATGCGCGCATCAAGTGCCCCGACATGCATCAGCAGGACATAGGGAATGTCGCGGCCATAGAGCATGTGCGACATCTTGCGGGTATAGCCGATCGTCTCTTTGGCAGCAGCGAGATAATCGGATTCGAGTTTGCCGACGGCCGCCTTGTCGCCCTTCGTGCGGCAGCGTGCATAGGGCCCATTGAACAGGAAATCCCCGAAACTCATCGTCACGGCAGCGACTTTATAACCGCGCCCACCCAGATAACTGCGCAAGGCCTGTCGGCTGTCGGCCGTGTCGCCTTCCGCCAGATAGGGATAGCGGAACCAATGCCAGTCCGCGTTGCCCATCAATTCGCGCAACAGGGGTTCGTTCCGTTCCACGTCGGTCTGATATTCCGCCAGCGTGTGCTGCCGGTAATCCATATGCGACCATGTGTGATTGCCCAACGGAAAGCCGGCGGCGCGCCACATCTTCAACACGGGCGCCGAGGCCGGCTCCTCGGCCAATCTTATGCCGTTGACGAAGCCGTAAGCCGGCGGCAGGTGCGCCTTCTTCATGGCGGTGATGATGTCACGGGCGACATCCACGCGTGTCACGCCCGGCGGCAGGTCGCTATGCGCCGGCAGATCGTCCCAGGTGAAAGCGAGTTGCGGCGCGGCGGCCTGCACGGGCGCGCCGAGCAACAGAAACGGCAACGCGGTCCAGAGTAGCGGTCGCAATTTCATCGTTTCGACCTCGCGTGATGGAGAATGGCTTTCTTTTCGGGTACGCCGAACAGGCTCAGCGGCACGGCATCGCCCATGACCTGGTAGCCGGCGGGACCAGGGTGCAGATGATCGCCGGAGTCATAGGCCGGAAACATGTGATCCGGATGCGCCGGATCGCGCACCGCCGCGTCGAAATCAATCACGCCGTCAAAATCATGCTGGATACGAATCCAGGCGTTGAGTTCCTCGCGGTCGGCTTCGTTGAAGGCGTCCGGAGGATAGTAGCTGTTGTCCATATCGGGCGTGACGGTGCCAATATAGGCCTTGATGCCATGGGCATGCGCGCGTTCGGCGATCTGCTTGTATGCCGCGATGAGCTGCTCGACGAGCGCGAGATGCGCGGCCGGCGGTACCTTTTGCTCCCGTGTCAGATTACCAAGGTCGTTGATGCCCTCCAGCACGATCAGATAACGCACCCCGGGCAACACCAGCACGTCGCGATCGAATCGCGACAGCGCATTGGGTCCCCAACCGTCGAGCAACACGCGGTTGCCGTCGATGCCCTCGTTGAGCACGGCAAGGTTACGCGTGCCCGGCTACGCCTGAAGGCGGCGGGCAAGATAGTCGGGCCAGCGGTTGTTCATATCGGGTGTGGATTCGTAGCCGTCGGTGATCGAGTCGCCGAAGGTGACAATGGCGGCGTCCTTTGGCCCTCCCTGCACGTCGACACCCGTGATCACATACCAATGTTCAAGTTTGACGGCGGCGGGCAATTCGGCCTGCGAAACCGCGTCGCCTTGCACAAAGAACGATGTGGCGCGCGAGCCGTGATGACCGGTCATCGGCGACGGCGCATTGTCGAAATGCATCGACACGACCAGATCGGACAGAGGGGCGACAGCAAAGTCGACGGGATCGGAAACATATTCGGCACCCGCCGGGATAGTCACGTCCGTACGACCGGAGAAGGTCAGCGGCGTATCACTCGCCGCCACGATGGCTCCGGGCGTCCCGGGCAGCGGCCGCGCGATATGGACGGCGGTGAGATGCAGAGGAACGGTCCCAAAAGCGTTCGAAATTCGCAGCCGCAGCACGCGGCCGCCGAGGCTCAGATGAACGACCTGCCGCAGCGTTGCGTCGTTGAAGTCAACCGCCGGCTCCCCCTTGTCCGGGCCCACCACGATCTGCGAAGCGGCCCAAGAGCCAACCCAATGGAGCGGAAGCTGCCTTGCCGGCAGCGCCTGGGCCGGCGCCAGCAGGCACAGACCGACGAGCAGCGCGAAACATGTCCTCATTTTGCCTCCCTCTATCTTTTAAGCCTTTGTCGGCCAAAGGGGCGCGCAAGATCAAGGCTCCAGGGCGCCGGCGCCGCCCGTGCAGAGTAACTTCTTCCGTATCGAAGGCGGTAAATATGCATACTGCGGCTAGGCACGAATCATGATGGCGACACGTAGCATCTTGGGCGGCAATCTGGGCGTCCCGGCGGGAGGCTGGCGCTGGGCGGCGTTGGGTTTTGTCCTGCTGGCCCTGGCCGCAGCTGCACTGGCCGTGACGACGCCCGACGCGGCGCGCTGGGCCGGCGTTGCGCTGCTCGCCGGTATCGGCGCCGTGGCCAGTCTCTTCCTCTATGCGGTGTGGCCGCGCGAATCGATGAGCGCCGCCGACGCCCGCCGAATCGCCGAAGCCGCGGCGCGCGCCAATGTGGCCTGGGCAATCACCGGCAGCGACGGCTCGGTTCTCGAATGCAACGACGTCTACCGGCGCATGGCCGGCACCGCCGAAGGCGAAGCCGCCATCCCGCCCGAACTGGCGCTGGCCGGTGAGCCGTCGGCCTCGGTGCTGTACCGCCTGGCGCGCGGCGCGGCGGAAGGCGTGGCGCGCGAGGAGTCCTTCGTCGTGGCGCCGGGCCTCGAGATCGTCGCCGCCGTGCGGCCGCTGGCCGGCGGACAGACGACCTGGTGGTTCACGCCGCGCCTGTCGCCCGGGGCGCGGGCGGCGGCGAAACCCGCTCCGGTTCCGGTCAATCTCGGCGTCAGCGATATCTTCCGCGATGCGCCGATGGGCGTCGCCTTCGCCGATGCCAACGGCAGGCTGGTCGACGCCAACGCGGCCTTCAAGGCGTTCTTCGGTTCCGCCGGCGCGCTGTCGGGACGAGCGTTGGCCGATCTCGTCGAGCCTTCGGACCGCGAGCGGGTCAATGCCCTGATCGCCAAGGCGCTGGAGGGAAAGGCCGGCATTGGCTCCGCCGAGTTGCGCGCGGCCGGCCAGGACGAACGCATGGCGGAACTGTTCGCCGGACCGATGAGCGAAGGCCGCGTGATCCTCTATCTGCTCGACGTCTCCGAACAGAAGGCGCTGGAGATCAAGTTCGCCCAGTCGCAGAAGATGCAGGCGGTGGGGCAGCTGGCCGGCGGCGTGGCGCACGACTTCAACAACCTGCTCACCGTCATCATCGGCAATTCCGAATTCCTCCTGATGCGCCATCAGGCCGGCGATCCCTCGTTTAAGGAGATCAACGAGATCCATCAGAACGCGCTGCGCGCCGCGACGCTGGTGGGACAGCTCCTCGCCTTCTCGCGCAAGCAGACGCTGCAGCCGCGCGTGCTGGCGGTGCGCGACGTGGTTGGCGAACTGGCGCTGATGCTCCGCCGCCTGTTGCGCGAAGGCGTCGAGCTGGAGCTGGAGCACGGCGCTGATCTATGGCCGGTGCATGCCGACGAGGCGCAGCTCTCCAACGCTATCATCAACCTGGTGGTCAACGCCCGCGACGCCATGCCGAAGGGCGGCACCGTCACCATCCGCACCGCCAACGAGACGGCGACCACGCCGGTGGCGCTGGGCACCGCCATCATGCCGGTCGGCGATTACGTGCGCATCGAAGTGGCGGACACCGGCACCGGCATTCCCAAGGAACATCTGGGCAAGATCTTCGATCCCTTCTTCACAACCAAGCCGGTGGGACAGGGAACGGGCCTCGGTCTCGCCACCGTCTACGGCATCGTCAAGCAGACCGGCGGCTTCATCACCGTGGATTCCGAGGTCGGCAAGGGCACGGTGTTCCGCATCTTCCTGCCGCGCTTCCGCGCCGACCAGAACGCAGCGACCGCGAGCGCACCCGAGCGCGCGGCGCCGCGCGACGTCACCGGCCAGGACACCATCCTGCTGGTCGAGGACGAAGAGGCGGTGCGCAGCTTCGCAGCGCGGGCCTTGCGCATGCGCGGGTACAACGTCATCGAGGCTTCGGGCGGCGAAGAAGCGCTGGAGATCGTGCGCGCCGCGGCGGCCCCCATCCATCTGCTGATCACCGACGTGGTGATGCCCAACATGGCCGGCCCCACCCTGGTGCGCGCGGTGCGCCGCCTGCGCCCGGAAATGGCGATCATCTTCATGTCGGGCTATGCCGAGGAAGCCTTCCGCCGCAACGACGAGAAGGCCGAAGACCTCCACTTCCTGCCCAAGCCCTTCGGCCTGAAGCAACTGGCGGCGAAGGTGAAGGAAGTGCTCTCCGGGGCCCCCGCACCCAAGCGGGCGGGAATGGGCGAATAGGGCGCGGTTCGGGCGGCCATCGCAGGATCCGCCGGCGGCAGGCGCCGCGCTGCGACGCCTGCGGGCCTTGGTCTTGGCGCAATCAGGGCTTATGAACATGGCGCAACCTCCCAGAGAGCGCCTGATGCCCAAACTGCCAAGCATGACCCCCGCCGCCGTCCTGAAGCGGAAAGCCATCACCAAGGCGCAGAAAGCGGAGCGCGCGAAGGAAGTGCCTCCTCCTCCCGTGGTCAAGATCCGGATGGCGAAGCCGCGTTAAGCGCGCAGGTCTGGCGGGTTTTTCCGAATCTGTTCAATGGCTTGCTGTATATTCAGCAATATAATTGTTTTCAAGATTCCCAGGGGTACCCCCTCCCCCTCAGGCGCCGGCCCGGCGCAGCGTGGCCGGCTTCACGCGTCCGACCGCCAACCAGACGCTCCGCGGGTGCACGAGGCATTCCGGCGAACGAACCCGCAAGCGCCCCTCTCCTCCGTGGACAGATGATCCCGCCGCGCCCTTCCGCATAGGCCACGTGTGAAACGTAAGCATTGAAACCATCCGTTCAAGAGGCGCGCGGAGAAATATCTTCGCGACTGAATCGTAAAATTATTTCCGTTTGCGCGCCGCGACGGGACGCGCAACGCGCTGCGCCTTCGGCGCATCGCGGGCCGTCGCGATGATAGTTGCTATCATGACAATCCGACGAGCGACGATTTGAGCAGGCCGGCCGGTCCGGGACCGCGTGCCCGCGACGGCAGGGCGGCATAAGATGGCCCCGCAGCAGCGGAGCGACGCAGATGCCAGCAGACGCCAACATTACTGCCCTGACCGGCCTGGTGACCGATATCCTGACGATTCTGGCGAAATCGGACCGCGCGGAAGTGAACAGGATTCTGACGCGCGCCGTGGATGATTCCATCAGTGCCAGCAGCAACGCCATGATGGGCAGCAACAACACCAAGGTGAGCGCCGCCAAGATCAAGACTGGAATTCTCGAGCTGGCACTGTCGCGGGTGAACCCGTCATAGAACGCGCTGAAACCGACAGCGATGCGAAGCGCCCGGACGATATGGCGCCCATCATGCAGGCGGCTGCGCGAATTTGTCCGCGCGCCTGCGGCGTAGAAGCACTTTTGTCGCGCGCGCCCGTATAGAGTTCCGCTGCGATCCGCGCGTCCAGACTGTCAGTTGCCACTTGACACATGTAAGGTAGAGGCTTACAGTCATGATCCGCAGTTTTCGCAGCAAGGCGCTGAAACTTTTCGCCGGGAGCGGCGATGCTTCAAAACTGAGCGTACGAAATGTAGAGCGGGTGGAACTGCTCCTTCGTCGCCTTGATTCCGTGAGGCGGCCGGAATTTATGAATTTGCCCGGTCTGTTCTTTCGCGCGCTGAAGGGGCAAGAGAAAGGTCGATATGCGGTTCGCGTCACGGGCAACTATCGTTTGACTTTCGCTTGGGACGGAGACGATGCGGTCGACGTCGACTTGGAGGACTATCACTGATGGCTAGAAACCCGCGGCTCAAGGGGATTCGACCCGTTCATCCCGGCGAACTGTTGCGCGAGATCGTTCTGCCCGCGATCGGCAGACCCAAAACGGAGATTGCGCGGCTGCTCGGCGTTTCGCGGCAGACGCTCTATGACGTGTTGAATGAGAAACAACCGATCACCGCGAACCTAGCGGTGCGCATCGCAAAGCTTGTCGGAGACGATGCCGGAAGCTGGCTGACCATGCAGCAGAATTACGATCTCGAAATCGCCGAGCGCGCCTTGGCGAGAGAGCTGAAGCGCATCCCGACGCTGCAGGCGGCGGAGTGAACCGCCGTGACGAACTCGTCTCTGGCCCTGTTTTCCTTGTACCGACGGCGGGTACGCGGGCTTAGCGCAATACCTCGCGGCCAAAACAGGGAGCCTTGATGATCGCGAAGTCGGGCCTCAAGACGGCCAGCTTTGTCTCGACCGTGATCGCGGCGCTTGCCATCGGCGCATTCGCGTCCCATGCCAAACCTGCGGACCCGATGCCGCAGCTTCGCCGCGACCACGGCGCCACCCAGATGATCGTCGGCGGCGCGCCGTTCCTGATCCGAGGCGGCGAGATGGAGAACTCCACGGCGTCGAGTCCGGCCTATCTCGATACGGTGTGGCCCAAGCTGACGGCCATGCATCTCAACACGGTGATCGCGCCCGTCTACTGGCAGCTCATCGAGCCGCGGGAAGGCTCCTTCGATTTCGCGACAGTGGACGGCCTTATCGCCGGCGCGCGGCGGCACGATATGCACCTGGTGCTGCTGTGGTTCGGCAGCTGGAAAAACAGCATGTCGAGCTATGCGCCGGGCTGGATCAAGCGCGACCCGCAACGCTTTCCGCGCGCCGAAGGCTCGGACGGCGCCGGCATGGAAATCCTGTCGGCCTTCAGCCGGAACAATCTGCAGGCCGACTCCGGCGCGTTCGTCGCGCTGATGAAACATCTGCGCGACATTGATTCCGCGCGGCATACGGTGATTATGGTCCAGGTGGAAAACGAAGTCGGAATGATCCCCGAAGCGCGCGATCACAGCGCGGCGGCCGATGCCGCCTTCGCCGCGCCGGTGCCGGCCGCGCTGACGGATTATCTCACGGGGCACAAGAACACGCTGGCGCCCGCTCTCAAGGCGGCGTGGCAGGCGCACGGCTTCAAGACCGGCGCGGACTGGGATGACACCTTCGGCGCGGGACCGGCGACCGAAGAGTTGTTCACCGCCTGGACCGAAGGACGTTACACCGGCGCGGTCGCCGCCGCCGGCAAGGCCGTCTATCCGCTTCCAATGTATGTCAACGCGGCGCTGATGCGGCCTGGGAAGGCGCCGGGGCAATATCCCAGCGGCGGACCTCTGCCGCATCTGTTCGACATCTGGCGCGCCGCGGCGCCGGCGATCGATTTCTTCGCGCCGGATTTGTATTTCCCGAATTTCGTGGAATGGGCGGACAAATATGCGCAGCCCGGCGCGCCGTTCTTCATTCCCGAAGCCGGGCGGGTGTCCGCCGCCGACATGGGCGCGGACGCGTTCTATGCCTACGGCGAGCTGAACGCGATGGGCTTCTCGCCCTATGCGCCGGAGTTCCTGGCGCCGGATCAGACGAAGACAATGGGCGAGGCATACGACGCCGTCGCCCAGCTCGCGCCGCTGATCCTGGCGAACCAGGGTACGGGAAAGATGATGGGCGTCAGCGCGCCGGCGCAGTTCGACGGCACGGTCGACCTCAGCCCGCAGTATTTCGCATTCGGGGATTACACGATCACCGCGCACTTCCAGGAGCCGGCGCCGATTTCGATCGGCGCGAAGGCCGAGACGGCGATGCCCGGGGCCCCTGGCGGCCT
>DAIDUA010000065.1 GCA_027456965.1 Alphaproteobacteria bacterium
TTGCGGCACTCGACGGTTACGGGCCCGAAGCCGGGGAATTGCGGGCTTTGCCGCCGTTCCTGCTTGACCGGGAAACCTGAGGGCGCGCGCCCATAATTCTGACATAGACATTCGCGAGATATGCTCCGTCCAGGGGTGTCAGGCGTAAGAGGAGGATGATGAGAAACAATTGGATGTTTTTGTGTACGCTTGCCGCGGTTTTTCTGCTGGCCGCGGTGGCGGCGCCCATGGCGAAGGCCGATGCCCCGGACCCGGCGGTGCAGCAGGTGCAGACCTTCTATGACGCGCTTCTCGATTCGATGAAGCACGCCAAGGAACTTGGGATCAAAGGCCGTTTCGACAAGCTGAAGCCTGTGGTCGAAGCGACCTTCGACCTGCCCGACATGGTGCATCTGGCGGTCGGGCCGAGCTGGTCCGCGATGTCGGCGTAGGACCAGCAATCGCTTGTGAGCGCATTCGAGCGCATGACCGTCGCCAACTACGCCAGCAATTTCGACGGCTACAGCGGTGAGAAATTCGTCGTCGATCCGACCACGCAGACGCGCGGCCAGGACCGCATCGTGCAAAGCAAGCTGATCACCGGCGGCAAGACCATTCCCTTCGGCTACCGCATGCGCCAGGTCGGCGGCACCTGGAAGATTCTCGACATCTATCTGAACGGCTATGTCAGCCAGCTGGCCACACAGCGCTCCGATTTTGGCGCCACGGTCGCCGCTGGCGGTGCCAAGGGCCTGGAGAAGAAGATCAACGCCCTGTCGGACAAGCTTATGGGCGGTTGACCGGCTGCTGCGGCGGCGGTCCCAGAAGCGCCGGCAGGAAGAACAGCGTCGTGAACAGCGTCCAGGCGAGCGAGATGATCAGCAGCTCGCCCATGCTGGCGGTTCCCGGATGGCTCGACAGCCACAGCGAACCGAAGCCGGACGCGGTCGTCATGGCGCTGAAGATCACAGCGCGCGTCAGGCTGGATTGCAGGAGGTCGCGCGATCCCGCCCGCCAGGCCACGACGAAATAGATGTCGAACGCCACGCCGATGCCGAGCAGCAGGGGCAGGGCGATGATGTTGGCGAAGTTGAGCTGCAGCCCGATCAGTCGGCAGGTTGCGAGCGTGAGAAGCGCCGTCAACACAAGCGGCACGATTGTCACGATCACGTCATGCTCGCGCCGCAGCACGATGATCAGCAGGATCGTTATCGCGAGGAATGACCAGAAGCCGGCCTCGATGAAGGCGCCGACAATGGTCTCTCCCGATTCCTGAATGGTGATCGGCGTGCCTGTGGCATTCGGCGTGACGGCGAGCACCGCCTTGCTGAACCGTTTAAGCGACTTGTTGTCGTTGACGTTGGTCTTCGGAAACACTTCCAGTCGTGCGGTTCCGTCTTTCGCCACCCACTCCGAAACCAGGTCGGGCGGCATGGTCTTGATGCTCACGGGCTCCGCCTGAAGCGCGCTGCGCAACTCGCCGAGCAAGGTGTTGAGGCCCGAAACCAGCGCATTTGCCGCGATGTCCCGGTCGGCTTGCGGCCCTTTCGCGAGGGTGTCGAGCACGCCGGCGAGCCTCAGCGCATCCGCCGCCGCTTGCGTCCGGCGGTGGTCGGCCGCTTTGCGCAGCGCCTTGGCGGCGTCGAGCATGCTCGATGCGACTTCGCCGTCGGTGGGCGGCGGCTTGACGGTGAACGGGGTCAGGGTCGCGTCGAGCAGGGACGCCGTGTCGGAGATCATCGCCAGCTTCTTCGGCTGGTCCTCGGGCACGAAACTCTTCAGCGTCAGCATCTGGCCGATGAGCGGGCTTTTCGCCAGCTTGTCGGCCAGCTTGTCGGTGGCGTCGAGCGAAGGCGCCAGCACGTCGATCGTGTTGGGCGAGGTCTGCGGATCCTTCATCAGGTCGTACAGGGTCGACATCGATTCCACATGGCGGTTTCTGAGATCCAGCGGGTTGAAGTCGAACTTGAGGAACGGAACGGTGGCAAGCGCGATCAGTCCGACCACACCGCCCGTGATCAAGACGGCGCGCCGGTGGGTTTCGACGAAACGGTCGACGGGCGCGAAGAATGCGAAGCCGACCGGTTCGTCCTCTCCGGCCGGCTTGATCATCAGAATGAGCGCGGGAAGGAAGGTGATGCTGAGGACAAAGGCGATCACCATGCCCACACCGGCAATCAGGCCGAGTTCGGCAACGCCGACGTAGTCGGTCGGCAGGAACGAGTAGAAGCCGGCCGCGGTGGCGGCGGCGGCAAGCGCCAAAGGCACGCCCACGCGGCGGCCCGCCTGTTTCAGTGCGCCCGCCAGATCGTCGTTGCCGTGCCGTTCGGCGCGATAGCGCACCGCGAACTGAATCGCGAAATCGACCCCGAGGCCGACGAACAGGGCGACGAAGGCGATCGAGATGATGTTGAACACGCCGATCATCAGCAATCCGGCGGCCATGGTCAGCGACAGGCCGGTGAACAGCGTGGCCAGGATGCAGATGATGATGCGGAAGGAGCGCACAGCAAGCCACAGGGACAGGGTGACGGCCAGGAACATGGCGATCCCCATCAGATCGGCGCGCTGGGCGATGGTGCCGAACTCCTCGTCCTGGAGAGGGACGGGTCCGGTCAGCCGCACGCGTACGCCGTTGCCGGGCGTGAGCTTGAGCGCGCGCGCGGTCTGGCGGATGGCGTTCTCGGCGTCGGCGCCCGGCATCAGCGCGTCGTAGTTGAGCTTGGGTTGGACCTCGATGAAGGTGCGCAGCCGCTCGCCGCCGGCGCTGCCGGTGAACAAGGTCCGCCACGACAGGAACTGGGTTTTTCCCTGAGCCGCTTTCTCCAACGTGTCGGCGAAGGCGACCATGGGCGCGTCGATATCGGAGAGCTTGGCCTGGCCGTGCGCGATGCCCATCAGCGCCGTACCGAGGCTGTCCATAACGCCGCGCAGCGACGGGTCGGTGGCAAGCGCGCCCAGGAACGGCTGCGCCTTCACCAGCTTCTGCGTCGTGTCGCGTACTTCCTTCTCGGAGAGGAACAGCAGGCCGTTGCGCTCGAAGAACGGCCCGCCGTCGGGGCGGCGCACGGCGGGGAACAAGGCCTTGTTTTCGGAAAGCTTCGCGGCGAGCGTGTCGGCCGCCCAATTCGCACGGTCCGCTGTCGCGCCGTCGATCACCACCAGGATGAGATTGTTGCGCTGGGGAAACAGCTTGTCGAAGCGCGTCATCTGCTGGCGCCACGGCAGGTTGGACGAGATCAGCGTCTCGCTGTTGGTGTCCATGGCGAAATGGTTCGCCGTGTACAAGCCGCCGGCGACGGCGGCGAGCACGCCCAGGACGATGACGGCGCGCGCGTGACGGCAACTGAAGGCGACGATTTTTTCAAAGATGGACATGGGGCCTTCGGCCTGTGAGGAGGTTACTGCGGCGTAGCGTCGGGCGTGAGGTCTTCGTCATCGTGAATGTCGGAATCTCGCCTTTGCAGATAGATGCTGCGCATGGCGGCATAATAGTCGATCGAGGTCCTCTCGATGCCGCGCAATACGCCGATATGACGCGAACGCTGGTCGACGAGTTTCAGCACATTCTCGCCGAGCGAGACATAGAGCTTTCCATGATAACTCACATAGCCCAGCGGATTGAAGTAGTGGTCGACGAACACTTTGCCGAGCGCATCGCGCGGCACAGTCGACCCCAGGAGCGGCAGCACCAGATAAGGCCCGCCCGGAACCCCGTAGACCGCCAGGGTCTGCCCGAAATCTTCGTCATGCTCCGGACATCCCATACCGGTCGCCGGGTCCATGATGCCCAGAATGCCCAGCGTCGTGTTGACGCTGAGCCGGCAGACCGCGATGCCCGCCTGCGTCGTCTGACCCTGCAGAACGTCATTGGCGAAGGTGACCGGCAACGTCAAATTGGAAAGGAAGTTGTGCACTCCGTCGCGCGCGCCGTTTGGCACGGCGGATTTGTAGTAGGTGGCCGCCGGAAGCGCGGCGCGATTGTCCAGCATCTGGTTAAAGGCGAAGATTTTCCGGTTGACGGGTTCCAGCGGATCATTGACGCCGTTGCTGTTGCTGGCGCATCCGCCGAGCAGCACGGCAACGGTTATCACAGCGCAAAAATAGCGTTTCGTCACATCGGGATACCCCACCATCCGATGTCACGATACAAAGAGTCGTAGCCACACGTCTACGAAATGTTGGCGCGGCAGACCGGTCGAGGGCGGTTACATGACCGCGCCGATGTGCCAGGGCACGAATTCCGTGTCGCCGTAGCCCAATTCCTCGCTTTTGCTCTTCTTACCCGAGGCGATATCGAGCATGTAGTCGAGTATCTCGGCGCCTTTTTCCTCGACGCTCGAGGCTCCAGTTGCGATCGTCCCGCAGTCGATATCCATGTCGTCTTTCATGCGGTTGTAGATGTCGGAGTTCGTGGCAAGCTTGACGGAAGGGGAAGGTTTGCAGCCATAGGCCGAGCCGCGGCCCGTGGTGAAGGCGATCATGGTGGCGCCCGAAGCCACTTGTCCGGTCGCCGAACAGGGGTCGAGACCCGGGCTGTCCATGAACACCAGGCCACGCGTGCGCAACGGCTTGGCATACTCGATCACGTCTCTGAGCGGCGACGTGCCGCCCTTGGCGACGGCGCCCAGCGATTTCTCCAGGATTGTCGTCAAGCCGCCGGCCTTGTTACCCGGCGATGGATTATTGTTCATCTCCATGTTGAACATGGCGGTGTATCGTTCCCACCATTCGATCCTGGCGCGTAGCGTGGCGACGATCTCGGGCGAAGCGGCGCGCGCATAGAGCAGATGCTCCGCACCGTAAATTTCCGGCGTCTCGGAGAGGATCACGGTGCCGCCGAGCGCCACCAGCCTGTCGGAAGCGTTGCCGAGGGCGGGGTTGGCGGTGACGCCCGACCAGGCGTCCGAGCCGCCGCATTGCAGGCCGATGACGAGTTCGCTCGCCGGCTGTTCGCTTCGTTGCGCGCGATTGACCTCCGGCAGGACGGCCCGCAATCGCTCCAGACCCTCGGCAATGGCCTTCCTGGTGCCGCCGCTATCCTGGATGGTGAAGGACTGGAAGTGGGCGTCGTCGGAGAGCCCGTATTCCTGCTTGAACCGGGCGAGTTGGATCACTTCGCAGCCCAGGCCCACGAGGAGCACGGCGCCGAAATTGGGATTTGCCGCGGTGCCCCACAGCGTACGGCTGAGCAGGTCGTAGTTTTCGCCGCTGTTCGCCATGCCGCAGCCGCTGTGATGCGTGATGGGCACGATGCCGTCGACATTGGGATAATCGCGCAGCAATCCGCTGCGCTCCGCAGCTTCGGCGATGTGACGGGCGACCGTTGCGGAGCAGTTCACGCTCGTCAGCACGCAGACATAGTTCCGCGTCGCGACGCGGCCGTCGGCGCGTTTGTAACCCATAAAGGAGCGCGGCGCCTCGTTGGCGCGATAGGTGCTCTGTGTTCCGGCGTCGGCGCGCAAATCCGAGAACGCCATGTTGTGCACATGCACATGCCTTCCGGCGGCGATGTCCTGGGTGGCGGCCCCGATCACCTGGCCGTATTTGCGGACCGCCTCGCCTTTGGCGATGGCGCGCGTCGCAAGCTTGTGGCCGAAGGGGATGGCGTCGATCGCCGCGACGTTCTCGCGTTCGATTTTCGTGCCCGCGGCAATGCCGTGCGCAGCAACGACGACATTGTCACTCGGATGTAGGCGAATGACACCGGTGTCATTACTTCTGCTTATATCAGCCACGACGAACTCCTTTGCGAGGTTACCAGTACATCCATTGTAGAACCGTTTGGGCCCGGAGGAAACGCATCATTATGCCCGCCCGAGCGCCAGATCGCCAACAAAAGGGTTGGTTCGGCGCTCCCAGCCGAAAGTCGACATCGGCCCGTGGCCGGGCACGAACTGCATATCGTCGCCGAGAGGCCACAGCTTCTCGGTGATCGAGCGAATGAGCTGCGCATGGCTGCCGCGCGGAAAATCGGTGCGTCCGATCGACCCCTTGAACAGCACGTCGCCGACAAAGGCGATTTTCGCTTCCCGGCAGAAAAACACCACATGTCCGGGCGTGTGGCCGGGGCAATGGCGCACGCCGAACGTCACCTCGCCGAACGATACCGTATCGCCGTCGGCAAGGAACCTGGAAGGGCTGCAGGCTTCCGCATCGGCGAAACCGGGCCGGCGGACGTTCTCGCCGAGGGCTTCGAGCAGGAAGACATCATCCGTATGCGGACCTTCAATTGGCACGCCCGTCTCGCGCGCCAGTTTGGCGGCGCCGGAAGCGTGGTCGAGGTGGCCGTGGGTGAGCAACACCTTCTCGAGCGTGACGCCGTTGGCGGCAATGGCGTCCTTCAGCCGTTGCACCTCGCCGCCGGGATCGATCGCCGCGCCGCGCATGGTCCTTGGGCACCAGACGAGCGAGCAGTTCTGCTGGTACGGCGTGACCGGGAGAATCGCAGCCTTGAAGGGTGGGAGCGTCATCTGCGCCATACCTTCGGGCAATGGCGGGAAACTGCGCAATAGGGCCTATGTCCTAAAAGGCCCGGGACCGCCGGCCAGGGAGAGGCGCCTCCGGTCTCCTTGCTGGAACAAGGGAATGGGGGGGCATGGCGTCTATCCACAGGATACGGCCCCCTGCTGGCGCTCCGGGGCGTCGGGACGGCGCCAATTGTGTTCCCGAATGTTGCCCCAATGTCACGCAAAAAACCAAGGAATCCTTTGAGTTTTGGCATTACGATCTGATAGATTGAGGGTCGAATTTTAGGATGCTTATAACGCAAACGCGTGTCATGAGGGGTCTATTCAACCGCGCGCTGATCGTTGCCGCGGGCGTTGCCGTATCGGTAGCCGCCTTGCCCGTTTGCGCGTCCGCAGCCGATGCTCATGGGAGCGTTATCAGTGCGCCCGCGTCGCGTCTTGCCGACTATTCGTTCTCGTTTGATCTGCCCTCCGTGCTGCCCGGCCTGTCTTCGGGGCCAGCGGATCTTTCGCGTTATGCCACGAACGAAGTCGCTGGCGAGTTCGCGCTGTTCGACGGGCTGACCTTCGAGACCGGTTTCAATGTCGATGTCGCGCGCGTGCTCGACAGATACGCGCCGGCGGCAGGGGGGTATGACGGCCTTTTCTATGACGCTTCGGCGATGAATTCGCCTTATGCGTCGCTGTCGAGCGGAGGCTCGTTTGTCGGCGCGGCCATGGCGTTGACCGGCAACCTGCACCTGACTGTCGGCGAGGCTTCGTCGGAACCCGGCCTCAATCCGTATCGGCTCGATTCCGGATTTGCCGTCGCACGGCTTGGCGGCTCGGGCCTTCCTTACGACGCGCGACGCACCAATTCGCTGATCGCCGGCTTGTCTTGGAATTTCGCGAAATGGGGCGGGTTCGGCTTCACCGCCTCACAGACAACCGAGCGCGGCGGCGCTTTGGGCGAAAGCAACGAGGCGATCGATCTGGCGCGCACGTCGGCGCTCGGTGTTTCGGCGCATGTCGGTTTCGGCGGCGGCTGGGTGACCACGGCGTCGTACAGCGAAGGGCGGACGCAACTCGACCTTCGGCCCAGCGCCTTTACCGGCGGTCTGGAATCCGAGTTGCACACGCAGTCCTACGGCATCGCCGTGGCGAAACACGGCCTGTTCGGCAACGACGCGCTCGGTCTGGCGTTTTCGCGTCCTGCGCCGAATTACGGCGCCGGCAGCTTCTCGACCACGGCCTCCGGCGACATGCAGTTCTTCGGACGCGACAAGCTGTTCGGTACGACGACGCCGGAAACCGACATCGAACTCGGCTACGTCACCAACTTCTTCGGCAATTCCGTCGCGCTGCAGGCCAACGCCGCTTACCAGACGAATTTTGGCGGCCAGAACGGCAACAATGCCGTCTCGCTGCTGTCGCGGGCGAAGATCAAGTTCTAACCTCAAAATAACGGCTCGCTTGTCCCGTCGAAGCCTTGGCATAGTCGGGCTTGACCCGGCCGGCCAGCAAACTAAAACGCCGCACACACCAAACGTCTCCGCAAAGGATACATGATGGCCGGGCCGCAATACGTGTTCGTGATGAAGGGGTTGTCGAAGACCTACCCCGGCGGCCGCCAGGTGCTGAAGGATATCTGGCTGTCGTTCTATCCGGGTGCGAAGATCGGCATCGTGGGCGTCAACGGCGCCGGCAAGTCCACGCTGATGCGCATCATGGCGGGACTCGACAAGGAGTTCACCGGCGAGGCCTGGGCGGCCGACGGCGTGCGCATGGGCTACCTGCCGCAGGAGCCGCAACTCGATCCCTCCAAGGACGTGCGCGCCAATGTGATGGAAGGTGTGGCCGCCAAACAGGCGCTGGTGGACCGCTACAACGAGATTGCCTCGAACTACACCGACGAGACGGCCGACGAGATGGCGCGGCTGCAGGACGAGATCGAGGCGCAGGGCTGGTGGGATCTCGACAGCCAGATCGACCAGGCGATGGATGCCCTGCGCTGTCCGGAAGGCGACGCCCAGGTTTCCACGCTGTCGGGCGGCGAGAAGCGCCGCGTGGCGCTGTGCAAGCTGCTGCTGGATGCGCCCGATATTCTGCTGCTCGACGAACCGACCAACCATCTGGACGCGGAGTCGGTGGCGTGGCTGGAGCACACGCTGCGCGAATACAAGGGTTGCGTGATCCTGGTCACCCATGACCGCTACTTTCTCGACAACGTGACCGGCTGGATTCTGGAACTGGACCGCGGCCGCGGGATTCCGCACGAAGGCAATTACTCCTCCTTCCTGGTGGTGCAGGAAAAACGTCTGCATCAGGAAGGTCAGGAAGAGGCGGCGCGCGAACGCACCATCGCCCGCGAACGCGAATGGATTCAGCAAAGCCCGCGAGCCCGCCAGGCCAAGAGCAAGGCGCGCATCAATTCATATGAAGAACTGCTGGCGAAGTCCCAGGAACAGCGCGGCACGGCGGCGCAGATCGTCATCCCCGTGGCCGAGCGGCTGGGCTCGCTGGTGGTGGAAGCCGAGGGCCTGATGAAGGGCTTCGGTGATCGCGAGCTGTTCGAGAACGTGAACTTCAGCCTGCCGCCCGGCGGCATCGTCGGCGTCATCGGGCCGAACGGCGCGGGCAAGACCACGCTGTTCAAGCTTCTGACCGGCCAGGAAAAGCCCGATGCCGGCACGCTGCGCATCGGCGAGACGGTGCACATCGGCTATGTCGATCAGTCCCGTGACACCCTCGATCCGAAAAAGACCGTGTGGGAGGAAATCTCCGGCGGCCTGGACGTGCTGGAACTGGGCAAGCGCACCATGCAAAGCCGCGCCTATGTCGGCGCCTTCAACTTCAAGGGCGGCGACCAGCAGAAGAAGCTCAGCCAGCTATCGGGCGGCGAACGCAATCGCGTTCACCTGGCCAAGATGCTCAAGTCGGGCGCCAACCTGCTGCTGCTCGACGAACAGACCAACGACCTCGATGTCGAGACCTTGCGCGCGCTGGAGCTGGCGCTGGAAGAATTCGCCGGCTGCGCCATGATCATCAGCCATGATCGCTGGTTCCTGGACCGCATCGCCACCCACATGCTGGCCTTCGAAGGCGACAGCCATGTGGAATGGTTCGAAGGCAACTTCCAGGATTACGAGGCCGACAAAAAGCGCCGGCTCGGCATCGACGCCGACCAGCCCCACCGCATCAAATACAAGCGGTTCACGCGGGGCTGACGGCTCACTGCATCATCTGGGTCTTTTTCTTCAGCATGGCCGTCAGCATGGCGACGTCGCCGTTGTTCTGACCCAGATACGACGTGAAGTCGTTGCGCTCCAGTTCGCGCACCCACACGCCTTCCACCGAGAAATCGACGACGACCATGTGGCCGCCTTCGCTGAGCACACGGAAGTTCACTTCCAGCGGCTTGCCGTCGCTCGTGCCGTCGGGATCGAGCATCACGGTCTTGACGATGGTCTCGCCCGCGCCCAGCGGATAGGAGCCGGTCACCTTGAGCGTCTGGCCGGAATATTTCGCGAAATAGGACTGGTAGACGGCCAGCGCATATTCTTTGAACGATTCCTCGTAGGCGCTGAGTTCCGCGGCCGGCGCTCCGCGACGGTACTGCCCCAGCGTGTAGTCGGCGATTGCCTTGATGTCGGTCAGTCCGAGCAGGAAGTCGCGAAACTGCGTGCGGCGTTGCTCCTTCGACGACTGCTTGTCGTTGAGAAGCGTCAGGCCCTTCTGCACGTTGTCGGCGACAAATTGCTCGGCCGGATTTGCCGCCAATGCGGGGCCGGCGGCCGCGGCGAACCCCACCGCGAGAACGAGCGCGGCGAGGGCCAACTGTAGCACCCGTACTGACCTGAAAGCGTTCGGTCGAAATGAAAGATTGCGCATGCGCCAATAAACCCCTGACTGAGCCGCTCCACAGGTAATGCTCGACCCGCCTTATGGCAAGTTCATGGCGGCCGTTTAGTTTTCTGAGGGCAGAGGCGCTTCAATCCCGCCGTTACGGACTTCTTTGGCCCGATATTGCCGGTACAGGCTGCGGGTTGTCGCGCAAAAGTCGAGCGAGTCGCGCTCTATGTCGTCCAGGGCGTTGAAATTGCGCGCGCGAAGGTCGAGGAAGGTGAGATAGATACGTCCAGCCCTCCACCAGGGATGCTGTTTCATGGGGATGTAGAGGCCTGGATCGAAGAAGACGTCTGCAGTGCGTCCGACTGCGTCGCGCGGCGGCGCCGGACCGATCAGCGGCAGAACCAGATGCCCCAAACCGCCAGGGTCTGACCGAAGTTCTCGGAATGGTGGGGAATGCCGATGCGCGAAGCCACGTCGAATAAGCCGCCGACGCCCAACGTCGAGTTCACGGCGAAGCGCAATACCGTCCGGCCTGCGCGCGTGGTTTCGCCGTGCAGGGCGTCGTTGACGAACGTCACTGGAAGATCAAGATTTTTCAGGGTGTTATGCGCCGAGTCGCGAACTGGCCGCGGGATTATTGGGTGTTGTAGGCCTTGGCCGCCCGGCGAAGCGGGACGCTATCGATCTTCTGGTTCAACGCGAAGATTTTCCGGTTCGCCGCTTCATACGGATCGTTGTTCGCCAACATGTCCCGACTCGGATTGGTGCAAGCCGCCAGGGCCACGGCAATCACCAAAGTTCGCATGTCCCCCAACGCCCCGGTCCTGCCCGGCCGCCGTCGTCAGCCAGTGACGGCGAGGCTTTTCTCCTTCCTAACGCAGCTCCGCCGGCAGGTCTTGTCTGGACCAACCATATAAAGATATGTTTATATGTATTGAGAGAGGACGGTCATGGACAAGCTTGTCGCCATGCTGCGCGCCGCCGGCGATCCCACGCGCCTGCGCCTGCTGCTGCTGTTGCGGCAGGCGGAACTGACCGTCAGTGAACTGATTGAGATCGTAGGCCAGAGCCAGCCGCGTGTCTCCCGCCACCTGAAGCTTCTCTGCGGGGCGGGCCTGATCGAGCGATTCAAGGAAGGAAGCTGGGTCTTCTACCGGGCGACCGACGAAGGGCAAGGCGCGGTGCTCGGCGCCACGCTTTCGCAACTGGCGGCGGGGCCGCACCAGACCGATCTGAAACGGCTGACCGCGGTTCGCGAGCATCGTGCAGCGGAAGCGGCCGCGTACTTTAAAGCCAACGCTTCGGAGTGGGGGCGCATCCGCGCCTTGCACGCGGCGGAAAAAGATGTCGAAGAGGCCATCGTCCGCCAGCTTGGCGCCGCCCCGATCGAGCACCTGCTGGATGCAGGAACCGGGACCGGGCGGATGCTGGAGCTGCTCGCGCCGCAGGTGAAGCGTGCCGTCGGCGTCGATGTCAGTCCGGAGATGTTGGCGATCGCGCGCGACCGGCTGATGCGCGCGAATCTCGCGCATTGCCAGGTGCGCCTTGCGGACACGTATCGTCTCCCGTTCCAGACGGGCGGCGCGCTGAGCGGCATCGACGCGGTGCTGTTCCATCAGGTGCTGCATTATCTCGATGATCCGGGCGCGGCCGTCGCCGAAGCCGCACGCGTGATGCGCGCCGGTGGCCGGCTGCTGATCGCCGACTTCGCGCCGCACGATCTGGAATTCCTGCGCGAGGATTACGCGCACCGCCGCCTCGGCTTCTCCGACAAGGAAGTGCAGGGCTGGTTCGCGGTTGCGGGCTTGAAGTCCATGGCCGGCGAGGCCATCGCGCCGCATGTCCATTCCAGGGAAAAGCTGACCGTGAAGATATGGGTCGCCCAGGTGCCGGCAAAATCGCGCGCGGAGGCGGCATGAGACTGCGAGACGTCGTCGCCGACCATCGCCCGATCAAGGCGTCGTTCGAATTCTTCCCGCCGAAAACCGCGGAGATGGAAGAACAGCTTTGGCGCGCGATCAAACGGCTGGAACCGCTGCAGCCGGCCTTTGTCTCCGTCACCTATGGCGCGGGCGGATCGACGCGCTACCGCACCCACGCCACCGTCAAGCGCATCGTGGAAGAGACGACGCTCAGCCCGGCGGCGCATCTCACCTGCGTCGCCGCCACGCGGGACGAGATCGACGATGTCGCGCGCTCTTATTGGCAGGCGGGCGTGCGCCATATCGTGGCGCTGCGTGGCGACATGCCGGAAGCCGGCGTACCTTACGCCGCACATCCGCAGGGTTACGCCTCCACGCCGGAGCTGATCGAGGGCATCCGGGCCATCGCGGCGTTTACTGTCAGCGTTTCCTGCTATCCCGAGCGGCATCCGGATTCGCCCTCGATCAGCTCCGGCGTGGAGGCGTAACCCTGCGGATGTGCGGCGTAAGGTACGCCGGCTTCCGG
>DAIDUA010000066.1 GCA_027456965.1 Alphaproteobacteria bacterium
CTCCAGACGAATCAGGAGATACCTTCAGAATCCATCCAGAATCCGCGCGCAACACCCCAAATCCCAAATGCGATTCCCCTGCCCACAATGGGGAGGTGGGTTCTACTCCGCCGCCTTGGGCAGATCCTTCGGCTTCCAGCGCAGCACCGGGTTGCGGGCGCCCGCGGGTTCGTCGAGACGGCGGCGCGGCGCCAGACGCGGCGCGCCTTCGAAGCGCTCGCGCTTCCCGGCCTTGGCGTCCTGCGCCATGGTGCGCAACACGTGGATGAAGCGGTCGAGGCTTTCCTTCGATTCCGATTCCGTGGGTTCGATCAGCATGGCGCCGTGCACCACCAGCGGGAAATACATGGTCATCGGATGATAGCCCTCGTCGATCATCGCCTTGGCGAAGTCGAGGGTGGTGACGCCGGTATCGTCGAGGAAGTGATCGTCAAACAGCGCCTCGTGCATGCAGGGGCCTTCGAAGGGCGCGCTCATCGTGTCCTTCAGCGACGCGAGAATATAGTTGGCGGAGAGCACGGCATCTTCGCTCGCCTGGCGCACGCCGTCGCGCCCGTGGCTGAGCATGTAGGCCAGCGCGCGCACGAACATGCCCATCTGGCCGTGGAAGGCGCACATGCGGCCGAAGGGCTGCGCGCCCTGCGGAACCTCGGCACGATCCTCGATCAGACGGAAGCCCTTGGCGTCGTGCACCAGCAGCGGCAGCGGCGCGAAGGCGGCCAGCCGCGCGGACAACACCACGGGGCCTGCCCCCGGGCCTCCCCCTCCGTGCGGCGTCGAGAAGGTCTTGTGCAGGTTGATGTGCATGGCGTCGATGCCGAGATCGCCCGGCCGCACGCGTCCGGCGATGGCGTTGAAGTTGGCGCCGTCGCAATAGAAATAGGCGCCGGCCTTGTGCACCAGATCGGCGATCTCGACGATGTCGCGCTCGAACAAGCCGCAGGTGTTCGGGTTGGTCAGCATGATGGCGCCGACGTCGGGACCGAGCTTGGCCTTCAGCGCCGCCACGTCGACACGGCCGTCGGCCGTCGCCTTCACTTCATCGACAGCGAACCCCGCAAAGGCGGCGGTGGCCGGATTGGTGCCATGCGCGGATTCGGGAACCAGGATGCGCGGACGCTTCTCGCCGCGCGCCTCGATGGCGGCCTTGATCGTGAGCAGGCCGCACAACTCGCCATGGGCGCCGGCCTTGGGCGACATGGCCACGGCCGGCATGCCGGTCAGCGTGGTCAGCCAGCGCATCAGTTCCGAGATCAGCGCCAGCGCGCCCTGCGCGGTCGATTGCGGCGCCAGCGGATGCAGATCGCCGAAGCCGGGCAGCCGCGCCATCTTCTCGTTAAGACGCGGGTTGTGCTTCATGGTGCAGGAGCCGAGCGGATAGAGGCCGGCATCGATGGCGTAGTTCATCCGCGACAGGCGCACGTAGTGGCGCACCACTTCCGGCTCGGACAGCCCCGGCAAGCCGATGGGCCCGCGGCGGCGGTGTCCGGCAAGACGCGTTTCCGACATCTGGACCTCGGGAAGGTCGACGCCAGAGACGCCCGGACGGCCAAGCTCGAAGATCAGCTTTTCTTCGTGGTCGAGGCCGCGGTCCCCGGAGATCGTCGAAAATGCCTGCGCCTCGCCGGCGCCCGGGGCGGAGGGCCGACCCTGATTGTTCATGGTCATGACAGGACCTCCGCAAGCGTCCTGGCGAAGACTTCGCAATCTTCGCCGGTGTTGGTTTCCGTAGCGGCCACAATCAGCAGATCACGCGCCGCCTCGTCATGCGGCAGCAGCCGCGACGCGGGCACGCCGGCGATGACGCCCTTCGCGGCCAGCGCCTCGACGACGCCGGCCGCCGGCTTGGGCAGACGCAGCGTGAACTCGTTGAAGAAGGTCGGCGTGATCAGCGACACGCCTTTCACCTTCGCCAATCTGTCGGCCAACGCCGAGGCCCGCGCATGATTGGCGCGCGCCAGCCGCACGAAGCCTTCCTCGCCCAGCAGCGACAGATGGATCGTGAAAGCCAGCGCGCAAAGGCCGGAATTCGTGCAGATGTTGCTGGTCGCCTTTTCCCGGCGGATGTGCTGTTCGCGCGTGGAGAGCGTCAGCGTGTAACCGCGCCGGCCGTCGGCATCGACCGTCTCGCCCGTGAGCCGGCCGGGCATCTGGCGGATGAACTTCTCGCGGGTCGCGAACAGGCCGACATAAGGCCCGCCGAAATTCAGGCCGTTGCCGATGGACTGCCCTTCGGCCGCGACGATATCGGCGCCCTGATGGCCCGGCGGCTCGATCAGGCCGAGCGAGACGACCTCGGTGACAACCGCGATCAGCAGCGCGCCCTTGGCGTGGGCCACGTCGGCGATCGGCTTCAGGTCGCGGATCAGACCGAAGACGTCGGGGCTCTGCACCACGACGCAGGCGGTGGCGTCGTCGATCAGGGCGGCGATGTCTTCGGCGCGCCCCGGCGTCACCGGCGTGCGCACGACCTGGCCCGACAGATTGGCGACGGTCTCCACGGTCTCGGCGTAATGGGGGTGCAAACCGCCCGACAGGATCGCCTTGGAGCGCTTGGTCAGGCGCTGGGCCATCAGCACCGCCTCGGCGGTGCCGGTGGAGCCGTCATAAAGCGAGGCGTTGGCCACTTCCATGCCGGTGAGCAGCGCCACCTGGGTCTGGAATTCGAAGAGATACTGCAGCGTGCCCTGCGCGATCTCGGGCTGATACGGCGTATAGGAGGTGAGGAATTCGGAGCGCTGGATCAGGTGATCCACCGCCGCCGGCACATGATGCCTGTAGGCGCCCGCGCCGCAGAAGAACGGCATGGCGCCAGCCGCCACGTTCTTCGCGGCCAGGCGCGACAGCGCGCGTTCGACCTCGATCTCGCCCTGGGTGTCCGGCAGATCAAACACCGAGAGCGGCACCACCGCGGATTTCGGCACATCACGAAACAGCGCGTCGACATTCGGCGCGCCGATCTTGGCGAGCATGGCGGAACGGTCGCTGTCCGTCAGCGGCAGGTAACGCATCGTCTACAAACCCTTCACATAATCCGCATATTGCGCGGCCGTCATCAGCGCGGACACCTCATCCTTGCCGGCGAGCTTCAGCTTGAAGAACCAGCCTTCGCCTTCCGGCGAGGCATTGACCTTGGCGGGGTCCGCGTTCAGCGCGTCATTCACCGCCGTCACGGTGCCGCCGACCGGGGCATAGACTTCGCTGGCGGCCTTGACGCTCTCGACGACGGCGGCTTCCGCTTTCTTCGCCAGCACCTTCCCGACCTTGGGCAGTTCGACATAGACGACGTCGCCGAGCTGCTCCGTCGCATAACGGGTGATGCCGACGGTGCCCTCGTCGCCCTCGACGCGAACCCATTCGTGCTGGTCCGTGTATCGTGTCTCGCTCATATTTCCTCTCCTAAGAATTCGGTTTCGCGCGCTTGTAACCGTGCGGCACGAACGGCATCGGCACGACGCGCGCCGGCAACGCCCTGCCGCGCACCAAAAGATCGATCTCCGTTCCGTCGGCGGCAAAGGCGGCTTCGACATAGCCCATGGCCAGCGGCGCGTTCAGGCTCGGCCCGAAGCCGCCGCTGGTGATGCGGCCGATGACCCGCCCGGACTTGTCGGCGATCTCCGTGTTGTCGCGGGCCGGCGCCTTGCCGTCGGGGCGGATGCCCACGCGTTTGCGGGGCGTGCCGTTGAAGACCTTGTCCATGATCTTTTCGGCGGCGGGAAAATCCTTGTCCATCTTGCGGCGCTTGCCGATGGACCAGACCAAATCGGCCTCGACCGGATCGGTGGTTTCGTCGATGTCGTGGCCGTAGAGGCAGAGCCCGGCCTCAAGCCGCAGGGAGTCGCGCGCGCCCAAGCCGATGGGCAGCACGTCCGGTTCCTTCAGCAGCACCCGCGCCAGCTTCTCCGCATCCTGGCCGGCGACGGAAATCTCGAAGCCGTCTTCGCCGGTGTAGCCGGTGCGGCTGACGATGGCGGGTATGCCGGCGATATCGGCGCGGATAACCTTCATGAAGGTCAGCGAAGCGACGGCCGGCGCATGCCGCGCCAAGACCGCTTCCGCGGCCGGACCTTGCAGCGCCAGCAGGGCGCGCTCCGGCTTTGGCGACAGGACGGCGAGGCCCTTCAGCCGCTCGGCGATGTAGGCGAAGTCGGACTCTTTCATCGAGGCGTTGACGACGAGATACAGAGCCCGCTCGCCGATCAGCCGCGAGGTCATGAAATCGTCCTTGATCCCGCCGGCGTCGTTCAGCAGCAGCCCGTAGCGCTGCATGCCGTCCTTCAGACCGGCGAGGTCGGCCGGCGTCACCCGTTCGAGCGCCCGCGCCGGGTCGTCGCCGGACAGGAACGCCTGGCCCATATGCGAGACGTCGAACAGACCGGCCTTCTCGCGGGTGTGCAGATGTTCCTTGAGGATGCCCGTGGGATATTGCACGGGCATGTCATAGCCCGCGAACGGCACCATCTTGGCGCCCAGCTCGACATGCAAAGCATGGAGCGGCGTGCGGAGCAGGACTTCGTTCGTATCGGTCATGACGGCCCGGACAAAGAGGTTGATATGGCGCGATCCGCCAAATTCGACGGAACCCGCGCCCCTCTGTCATCGGACCTGAGAGATTTCCCCCGGACGCCCGTCCGAGATTACCCCTTCGGTGAGAGCCGCCGATTTTGCGGCCCCGCTTTCCAGAAGTTCATCACCTTCGCGGTCCTTTTGCCTGAGAGTTTCCGGGGCGGTTGCTCCTTCGGCCTTCGCCTTCGGCTTCGGCCGACAAGTCGGCCCCCGACGAAGATGAACGTCTCCCGCGAGGGATCGTATGCTCGCCGCACAACGCGCGCCTCACGGCGGGCTTGTGCGTTGCCGGGCATCATAAGGTGGGTCCTCGGGGAGTCAACGCGGACAGGCCGCCAGGCCGATTCGCTCACATTCTTTGCGGGATTTCGATGCCCAAAAGGCCCAAGACCTTGGCAAGCGTGTCCACCGTCAGCCGACAGAGGCCGAGGCGGGCGGCGCGGAGGCCGGTATCCGGCTCCGAAAGGATGTGGTGCTCCGCATAAAACCGGCTGAAGGACTGCGCCAGTTCGAAGGCGTATTCGCACAGGATGTTCGGCGCGCGCTTGTCCTCGGCCGCTTCCATCGCGCCGGGCAAGCCCAGCAATTGCAGGACCAGCGCGCGTTCCTCCGGCGAGCGGACAACAGGCGCCGCGGCGGCAAATCCCTCATCCTCGGCCTTGCGCAGGATCGATTGCGTGCGCACGGCGGCATATTGCAGATACGGACCGGTCTTGCCCTCGAAGCGCGTGAACCGCGCCAGATCGAAGATGTAATCCGTGAGGCGGTAATTCGACAGGTCGGCGAATTTCAGCGCGGCGATCCCGACTTTGCGGGCGATGTCGTTCCGCTCCTCCTCCGGGTAATCGCCGGCGATCCCGGCTTCGGCGAGGCGTTTTTGCGCCTCGTCCGTGGTCATGGCGATCAGGTCGTAGAGCTTCATGACGCCGCCGGCGCGGGTCTTGAACGGCTTGCCGTCCGCCCCGTTCATGGTGCCGAAGCCCGCATGCTCCAGCAGCGCCCTGCCGTTGAGCTGCGCCTTGCGCGCGGCGCGGAACACCTGCTCGAAATGGCCGTGCTGACGCTGATCAACGACATAGAGGACGAGGTCCGGGTCGTAATTCCGCACACGATCGACGATGGTGGCCAAATCCGTCGTGCCGTAGAGCACCGCGCCGTCGGATTTGAGCAGCAGAAGCGGCGGCATCTCCTTCTTGTCGTCCGGCTCCGCCACTTCGACCACCAGCGCGCCTTCGCTTTCCACGGCCAGGCCGCGGCGCTTCAGATCGTCGACCATCGGCGGGATCAGCGGATCGACGCTCGCTTCGCCGTTCCACAGGTCGAACGCAATGCCGAGGCTGGAATACTCCCGCGTCAGGCCCCGCTCCGAGACCTTCACGAAATGCCGCCATAACGCGGCATATCCCGGCCGGCCCGCCTGAAGTTCCGCAGTCGCGCGGCGCGCCTCTTCCAGCCGCGCCGGATCGGCTTTGCAGGCGGCGGCGGCGGCGGGATAAATCTCCTCAAGGTCCTCCATCGTCACCGGAGAGTCCTCCGGATAGGGGCCCTTGAAATCCGCATCGAAATAAACCGGAGCAACGCCGCGTCGGCCGATTTCGCTGATGAGCTGCCCCATCTGCAGGCCCCAGTCGCCCAGATGCACATCGCTGACGACGGTCCAGGCGTTGGCGCGGAACAGGCGCTGCAGGCAGTCGCCGATGATCGCCGAGCGCAAATGACCGACATGCATCGGCTTGGCGACATTGGGGCCGCCGAAATCAATCACCAGCGTCTTGCCCCGGCCGGCTTCCGGCGCGCCCAACCGTTCATCGCCGATCATCGCGCCGGCGCGCTCGGCCAACGCGGAATCCGTGACGTCGAGGTTGATGAAACCGGGGCCGGCGATCTCCACCTTGGCGAACAGCGGGTCGGCTTTGAGGCGGTCGGCGACCTTTTGCGCGATCTGGCGCGGGTTGGCGCGCACTTCCTTCGCCGCGGCCAGCGCGCCGTTGCACTGGAACTGCGCCAGATCGCGGCGATCGGACGCCTGCACCTGACCGAACTTCGCAGGCAAGCCTTCGGCCGCGAACGCAGCCGAGGCGATCGCGCTCAGCTCCGCCGCAAGCGACGTCATGGCTCGTAGCGCCCCATTTTCTTGTTGTAGTCGAGCTGCGCCTTGGTCAGCTGGAACCCGACAAGCAGATGATAATCATAAGGCTGCTTCGTCTTTCCCAGCGGAAATTCCGTGGAATTGACGGTCACGTCCGCGTCCTTGGCCGTGGCACTTTCCGGGAACCGGAAGGTCAGCCAATAAATCTTCTTGTCGATGATGTCGCCGCCGGTCGTCACCGCGACGAAATAGGGCACACGATAGTCCACCTCCGTGCCGCCCGGCGGGCGCGTGGCGCGAACGAAAATCCTCAGGCGCGCATCGACGGACCTTTCCCGTTTGTCGAAATCGCAGCGCGTTGTCACGTTCGTCATCGTCGCCGTGTACACCAAGCCGGAGGGATCGTCCCCGGCGCCCGGATTAAGCGCCGGCAGGATGGACGTACCCGCCAGGATCCCCGCATCCGGGCACATCGCCGCGCTGGAACTGCCGATGTACGAGGCGATCGAGTTATAGGTTTCGCAGCCCGAAAGTAAGACGAGCGCAAGCGCCGATGTCGTCGCGATATGGATGAGCCGGGATTTCATGATCTGATCAATACGCCTTGTTAATGTTGCCGGCGAGCGGGCGAAAACTTCCGTAAGACGGCCATTCTGTTCGCCTTTCGCTTGACTTTTCATAGCCCGCGGCCGACTTGTGGGCCAGCGCAAAAGAGCGCCGGACTGTAGCCAAGCGGGCTCGCAATGGGAAGCACGGAGCAGAACGAGGCCCAAAGGCCGCAGCTCAAGTTGTTGCTTGCCGCCCCGCGCGGCTTCTGCGCCGGCGTGGAGCGGGCGATTCGCATCGTCGAACTGGCGCTCGCGAAATTCGGCGCCCCCGTCTACGTGCGCCACGAGATCGTCCATAATCGCCATGTCGTCGAACGGCTGGAAAAGATGGGGGCCGTCTTCGTCGACGAACTCGACCAAGTGCCGGACGGCGCCCAGGTGATCTTTTCCGCGCATGGCGTCCCCAAATCGGTTCCGGCGGAGGCCAAAAGGCGTCAGCTTTTCTATCTGAACGCGACCTGTCCGCTGGTCTCCAAAGTGCATGTGGAGGCCGAGCGTCATTTCGGCGCCGGCCGCCACGTCATTCTGATCGGCCATGCGGGCCATCCCGAAGTGGAAGGCACCATGGGCCAGTTGCCCGAGGGCGCGATCACGCTGGTCGAGACCCTTGCCGACGTCGCGGCGCTCAGGCCCGCCGACCCGTCGCACCTCGCCTTCATCACCCAGACCACCCTGTCCGTGGACGACACGCACGAACTCGTCGCGGCGCTGCGCCGCCGCTTTCCCGATATCGCCGGTCCCCACAAGGAGGACATCTGTTACGCCACGACCAATCGCCAGCAGGCGATCAAGGAGATCGCCGACCGCGCCGAACTGGTGCTGATCATCGGTGCGCCAAATTCGTCGAACTCGGTCAGGCTGGTGGAAGTCGCGCTGCGCGCCGGCGCAAAGCACGCGCTCCTCATCGAGCACGCCGGCCAGATCGACTGGTCGATTCTCCACGGCGTGAAGACGGTGGCCCTTTCGGCCGGCGCGTCGGCGCCGGAAACACTGGTCCGCGACGTGATCGATGCCTTCCGCAAGCGCTACGATCTCGCGGTCGAGGAGACCACGGTCACCAGAGAAGACGTGGCGTTCAATCTGCCGCGCGCGCTGGCTTCGTGAGAGACGACGACCATGGCCGTCTATACCGAGGTTTCGTTCGAAGATCTTGAGATATTCCTGGCCGATTACGATCTGGGAGCACCCCTGAGCTTCAAGGGGATCGCCGAAGGCGTCGAGAACTCCAACTATTACCTGCAAACCGAACGCGGCTCGTTCATCCTCACCCTCTACGAGAAACGCGTGCATGCGGACGATCTGCCGTTCTTCCTCGGATTGCTGG
>DAIDUA010000067.1 GCA_027456965.1 Alphaproteobacteria bacterium
GGCAATGTAGGGATATGAGTTGAAGGGCATTGCGGAGGGGGCGCGGGTTGTGGACGGCTGGCCGGACGATAGCAGACTTGGCCGCCCGGCAAAGCGCTAAGCGCGGGCTGCCGGCCCTGTTTTTGCGGTCTCAAGCACAAAGTCACTTCTGCGTGCTGCGTGGGTCCGCCACCAATAGGTCAGCGTGAAGCTCGGCCAGATTGTAGAGTTCGTGCCGTCGGGATTGAGGTACCAGCTCTTGCAGCCCGTGAGCCAGACCGTGCGTTGCATCCGCGCGTTGAGCCATTCGTTAAAGGTCCGCTGCACCTCGGCGCACACTTCGACGCTTTCTGCCTCGCCCGCCCACAGCCATTTCAGGCAACGCATGATGTAGCGCGTCTGCGCTTCGATCATGAAGATAATGGAATTGTGGCCCAGGCCTGTGTTGGGGCCCAGCAGCATGAAGAGATTGGGAAACCCTTCCGCCGTAATGCCATAATAGGCTCGTGCCGCCCCTGCTTTGTGCCATTCCCGCGTCAGATCGCGCCCGTCACGACCAATCAATTGCACGCCGGGAATCCATTCGGTAACCCGGAAACCGGTGGCTGTGACGATGGCGTCGACGGGCAGCCGCACGCCGTCGGCCGTGACGATGGCCTCGCGCTCGATTCGCTCGATCCGGGCCGTGATCAGGGCGACGTTCTCACGGTTCATCGCGGGATAGAAGTCGTCGGAGACCAGCACACGCTTGCAACCGATCGTGTAATTGGGTGTCAGCGCCGCCCGCAGACCGGGATCTTGGATCGCCGCGTCGAGATAGGCGCGCGCCGGCTTCTCGAGCTGTTTCATCAGCGACGGCCAGACGGTGAAGGCAATGGCGCGCAGCTCCATCCGCGTATAGACCAAGGTGCGATAAAGCCTTTGCAGCAACGGGAGGTGGCGGAACAACGCTTTCGTCATGGCGGAGGTCGGACGATCGAAACGCGGCACGACCCATGCTGGCGTGCGCTGAAAAAGATAGACTTGGTGGGCCTTTCCGGCGATGGACGGTACGATCTGGATGGCGCTGGCGCCGGTACCGATCACGGCGACGGTCTTGCCGGCGGGATCGAAGTCTTCGTTCCATTCTGCGGAATGGAATTTGGCGCCGGCGAAGGTATCGAGTCCATTGATGTCGGGCAGCGAAGGCACGTGCAACGCGCCTGTACCAGTGACGAGCGCGCGCGTCAGAACCGTTTCGCCGGTCCCCAGCGTCACCTGCCAAAGCCTGGCGGCTTCGTCATATTGGGCGCGTGTGACTGGCACATTGAAGTGCAGGTAGGGGTGCAGTCCATGATCATCGGCGACCCGTTTCATGTAGCGCCAGATTTCGTCGCCCGACGAATAGCACCGCGACCAGTCGGGATTTTGCGCAAAGGAAAACGAATAGAGGAACGACGGCACATCGCATGCGATGCCCGGATAGCGATTGAACAGCCACGTGCCTCCGAGATCCGACGCTTTCTCGAAAACACGGAACGCTGTGCGTCCAGCCTTCTTGAGCGCGATCGCCATGGCAAGGCCGCCAAAGCCCGCGCCGATGATCGCGACATCGAGTATACCATCCTCTTTCGAGGGCGCGTCCATTTTGCAAGCCCCGCTAGCCCGCTGACAACATGTCAGTCGCCGCTTGCGCACGCAACCACAGAGGGAAGTCGCGTAAACTTGCTAGAGATCGTTCGTCGGGATCGGCAACGGCATGAAGTCGTTACGCGTCGGGACGTCCTTGTCTGCATCGACCGTCCAGCCACCGCCAAGCGCACGATAGAGGCCAACACCTGCCTGCAAGCGCGCCAGTTTGATCTGAACCAGCTTGTCCTGTGACGAGAACAAAGTCTGCTGGGCCGTCAGCACAGTCAGAAGATCGACGACGCCCTCGCGGTATTGTAGTTCGGAAATGCGGAACGCTTCGGCCGCGTTGGTGACCTGCTCGTTCGTCAATCTCTCTTGCTCGGCGAGGCTGGAAGTGCTGCCCAATGCGGACTCCACGTCGACCAGCGCATTCAGCACGGTGCTGCGATACGAGGCGATCAGTTCGGCTTCTTGCGCCTTGGCAATGTCACTCTGCGATGTCAGCCGGCCGCCGTCGAACACCGACTGCAAAAGCGAAGCGCCAACGCTCCAGGCGAGGTTGCCCGGGTTGATCAACGAGGAAATTGCGGAACTGGCGTAGCCGCCGGACCCGGTTAAACCAATCGCCGGCAGAAAGGCGGCGCGCGCGGCATCGACATTGGCATGAGCAGCCACAAGGCTGGCTTCCGCCTCCGCGATGTCAGGGCGGCGTTGAAGCAGCGAGGACGGCAGTCCGGGTGTCACCGGCGGGGCGACGACACCTTCCAACGAGGCATCCTTGATGTCGAAGCCTTCCGGTGCGCGGCCCAGAAGCGTGGCAAGCGCATAGCGCGCCTCGCGTTCCTGTTCCTCCAGCGCCGGAATCTGAGCTTCCTGGCCCGCGAGCAGGGCCTTCTGCTGCGCAAGGTCCAGATTCGACGAAACACCATTGTCGACCTTCGCCTGCGTGATTGCCAAGATGCGCTTGGCGGCGTCGACGTTCTGGCGTGCGATGTCGAGGCGTTCGCGCAGCGCCACCACGTCGAAATAGGTGTCGGCGACGTTGGCTTCGGTGGTCAGCATCACGACGTCCTTGGCGTAGATCGCCGCGCGCGCCGAATTCCGTGCGGCGCGGAGATTGTCTTGCGCCAGGCCCCAGAAATCGAGTTCGTAGCTGGCGCCGAGAGACGCGCCGAACGTGTTGAATGTCGTGCCGGGATGCTTGGATCCTTGCCGCTTGGCGTTGCCGCCAAGATTGACATCCGGAAAGAGCGCCGACGCTGCGAGGCCGGTTTGCGCTTGTGCCTGCTGGACGCGTGCTGCCGCCACCGCAAGATCGAGATTGTTGGTCTGTGCCGTCTCGACAAGGCTGGTCAGCTCCGGGCTGGAGAAGCTCTTCCACCAGTCGGTGGTCACCTCTTGCGATACGCCCGGCGTTGCCGGCGCGGTGAAGGCCTTGGGCATTTCATCAGTCTTCATCGCCGTCGGGGGCGTCGTCGAACACGCGGCCGTTGCCAGCGCCAACATGGTCAAAGACACGGAACGCAGAAGGATTTTCATGAAACTACCCGTTGCAATAGCCGTCCTGGCCCCTCCGCTTATCGGAGCGCCAGCCGCCAACCGCCTATATGGGGTGTGTCGTCCCCCGGACAACATATATCTCTGAACGATCCCGTAAGGAAGGAAAACCCCATTTTTGTCAGGCCTATAGGGTTCGGGCGGCCGGACGCTTCTTCGGTCTTGGGGGCCCCGAAGAGGTCCGGCCGTCCGTGCGACTGTGCCCATATGGTGGAGCGCCGATGAGAGCACAGCCTAGCCACCCCTGCCGATTCGGCTGGCGATGGCATCTCAGAAACCCGGTTCACGATCCGCTGTATGCGGTTGCAGGTTCAGAATGGATCGCTGGAGAACGTTGCGGAAGCCTGCGACTGAGACGAAGTTGTATCAGACTGTCGTCGATGGGGCCCCGCCGCCAGACATCGCGAAATAAATCTTGTTTAGGTTTTAGCCAGCATTGGATTTCGCTGTTTTTCGACGGCCGAAAGGCGGGCCGCCGTTGCGCCCATCATTATGCTGCGTATCTCGAATGTGTTCATGACGTTGGCCATGTCTGCGCAGATCAAGGTTCCAGGTGCGTCATTGTGGCTCGTCATCCCGTCAGCAGGGGAATTGCCCTTTTTGCCTTCCGCGAATGGTGAGTCGGCGTTTCAGTCCGCCCAAGGGTCGTCGCGGAAATCCTCGACGGCACGCATGGGGATGTGAATCGAACGCATCGTGCCGAAATAGAAGACGAGCTTCATTTGCCGCGTCTTGGGATCCCATTCCATCTGCGGCGCAAAGCCGCCGGGGTTTCGGAAGGTCCGGCCGTCGAAATCCATAGCCCGGGGCGAAACGTCGTCCCAGCCGCCCGCAAGGTCGGACGCTAGGCGCGCATGCATGGCGGCACGGTCTTCATCGGAGACGTCGCCGATGTCGAACAGATCTGGCGCGCTCACCCGCACCTGTCCGTTCGGGAGGATTTCCAGGCGGCCATCGACCATGACCTCGTTCGACTCGTAATTGCCAACCCACCGGCCGACCGGGGGTGTGTGGCGCGAGCAGGCGGTAACGGCGAGACTCACGAGGAACAGGATCGCGAACCGGCGCATGGGAGGCTCCTAGTCGCGCCCAGGGTACCCAAACAAGGTTGCAAATCGGTAATAGCGGCTAAACCTTTGGCCACGGAGCCGTTCTGGGCCTTGCCGCGACGGCAGCCGGCTTGGTAGGTGAGCGCGTAACGCCAGTCCCCGGAGTCTGCCATGTCCGACACGCCCCTGCCCAAAGGGTTTCTGAGCCAAGCTCTGGGCCGCATTAAGCCTTCACCGACCATTGCGGTGACCCAGAAGGCCCGCGAATTGAAGGCTGCCGGACGCGACGTGATTGGCCTGGGGGCGGGCGAACCGGATTTCGATACGCCCGACAACATCAAGGAAGCGGCCATAGCGGCAATCCGACGCGGGGAAACCAAATACACCGCTGTCGAAGGCATCCCGGAACTGCGCAAGGCCGTCGCGGGCAAGTTCAAGCGCGAGAACGGCCTCGACTATGCGCCGTCGCAGACCTTCGTGGCGGCTGGCGGCAAGGCCATCATCTACAACGCCATGATGGCGACGCTGAACCCGGGCGACGAAGTCATCTGCGTTGCGCCCTATTGGGTCAGCTATCCCGACATCGCGCTGCTCGGCGGCGGCACGCCTGTCATCGTCGAGACCAAGATCGAGGACGGTTTCCGGCTCACGGCCGAGGCACTGGCGCGTGCGATCACGCCGAAGACGAAATGGCTGATCTTCAACCAGCCCTCCAATCCGACCGGCGCCTGCTACACGCGCGAACAGTTGAAGGCGCTGACCGACGTGCTGCTCGACCATCCGCATGTTTGGGTACTGACGGACGACATGTACGAGCATTTGGTCTATGGCGGCTTCAAGTTCTGGACGGTGGCACAGGTCGAGCCAAGGCTGAAGGACCGCACGTTGACGATGAACGGCGTGTCGAAAGCATACGCGATGACCGGCTGGCGTATCGGCTACTGCGCTGGGCCCGAGCCGCTGATCAAGGCGATGGCGAAGCTGCAGTCACAGTCGGTGAGCAACGCCACCTCGATCTCGCAATGGGCGAGCGTCGAAGCGCTCAACGGCACGCAGGACTTCATCCCCGGATTCCAGACGTTGTTCGAGGGACGGCGCGATCTCGTCATTTCCATGCTCAACCAGGCGCACGGCATCGAATGTCCGAAGCCGGAAGGCGCGTTCTACGTCTATCCTTCCATCCGCAAGCTGATCGGCAAGAAAGCGCCGTCGGGCAAAACGATCCAGACGGACGAAGACTTCGCCGGCGAATTGCTGGAAGCCGAAGGCGTGGCCGTGGTGCACGGTGCGGCATTCGGTTTGTCGCCGTTCTTCCGCATTTCCTACGCCACGTCGAACAAGCTGCTGGAAGAAGCGTGCACGCGAATCCAGCGATTCTGCACGTCGTTGCGATAGATTCTCAAAAGCAGTTTCTCGCGGCGTCCCATTCGTTTTCAAAATTTCGAGGGGGGTATCCCCCTTGGAACCTGTCGACCGTCTTCAGTTTTGATTATCAGAAAGCACATTCCTCCTCTCTTTCGCCGGATGAGAATTTCCGTCATCGGCACACGTCGCCTTATCACTTAAATACGTGGGGAGTGGCACGGAGGACATCAAGAGACGAAACGCCGCGACAAAAGTGAAGTCCTCCGACGGTTTCGCCGCGCGGCCGCGTTTGAGTGATGAACTTCGAAGTCAAATGACTTCGGATGATCCGCATTCGCAAAACCGGGGCGCGCCATGAGTTCGTTTCTGCGCAATTACGCGACGCCGTTGAGCTTGGTCACCTTCCTGGCAACGACCGTCACCGGTGTGCTGCTTTTCTTTGAGGTTCGCAGCGGGCTGTTGTCCGAGGTGCACGAATGGGTCGGCATGCTCTTCGTGGCCGCAATGCTGCTGCACCTCGCACGCAACTGGCGTGGTCTCGTCGCCATGCTGTCCGCGCCACGCAACAAAGCCATCGTAGGCGGCCTGGGTGCGATCGCAACGCTGCTCATTCTGGCCAGCGTTCCCTTCGGTGCCGGAGGCGTACATGGCGGACAGGAATTTCACGGATCGCAGCAAATCGTTCAGGGGCTGACGGATGTCCCCATCGCCAAGCTGGCGCCGGTACTTGGCATGACGGACGAGGAGGCGATGCTGCGTCTGCGGAGAGGCGGCGTTGCGGTGGAAGGGCCCGAGCAATCCCTCGCCGAAATAGCGGATAAGCAGCATAAGGAATTGCCGAGCCTCCTTGGCTTGATGATGACCGAACCGGAGACCTGAAGTCAGCAAAGGCGGGCCGTCTCCGCGTAGGTCGATGTCCTTACCGGGCGATCCGCTTCGTTGGTCGGATGCGGTCCGTTGAAAAGCAGACGGCGTCGTCCACCAACCGGTAATCGATGCAGGTGAGCGCCGGAGCTTCCACCTGTCCTGCGGCCTTCGCCCGCAAGGACGGCAGACTCAATCCCGTGATGCCTGCGACAACCCCGCGCCGGCGGGTGCCCCAACAAGTCGACGCGCTTCAGTCCATGTCCGCACATCGTGTTCCCCCAAATCCCCGCAAGATGTCTGCGCCTATGCCCGGCCTTGAAGTCTTCGAAATTCTACCTTTGCGCGTGGCGACAATCAGGCGCGCCTGCGACACCCTTCCGGGGAGCATGAGCCGTGTGCAAACTGGCGCGTTCGTCAACGGTGGCGCGAATGGGGCTGGTGCCAGGACGGGAATGCGGCCGCTGCGGCGTGTGCTGCAAAGTAACTGTCATCGACGACAAGGAGTTGAAAAAGCCGGCCAGCGTAGTCTGTTTGCATTTCATCAAAGGTGCGGGCTGCGGCATCTACAAGACACGTCCGCAAACCTGCCGCGGTTATTATTGCGGCTGGCGGATGAGGTCGAACCTCGACGACGATTGGCGTCCGGATAGGAGCGGTGTGTTCATCACCGATGTCGGCGGCGAGGTTTCCGAAGAGGATCGCGCCCGCGGCGCCCTCAAGCTCGTCATCGGCGGCGTGCACGCCATCGTGCGGCCGATCTTTGTGGAGTTCGTCTGCACGATGGTGGAGAAGGGCATTCCGATCTATCTCTCGGTTCCGGGACCTGTCGGACACCTCGCGGCGAAAGTCCGCGTGAACGCCGATCTGGAAGAGCCGGTGCGCTGGAAAGACATGGAACGTGTCGTCGACCGGTTGCTGGGCGTGCTCAAAGGGCTGACGAAGTTCGCCTTCGACGCGCCACCGATGCATTTCCGGGAAGAGATGTAGGGAGCTGCGGTCCCCGGATAAAGCCTGATGCCTGCAGCGGGTGGCGTACATCGGCTTATGCCGGGCGCAATTTCCGCTTGCGGAAAGAGCTAAGGCGCGCCGACGAGCGATGCCGCCATCGCCGCGTCGAAGATTTTCGAGTCGACTTTGAGATAAGCGAGCTTGTCCTCGGTGATCACAACGGCTTCCGCCACACCCGGCACCTGGCGCAGCCTGGCTGCGAGGCTTTCCGCGTCGGCTAGCTGTCCGGCGCCGATGCGCATGAGCCGCGAGGTGAGATAGCTGGGCCGCGTCATCGTCGCCACCGCGAGCAGCCATAGAAGCGCGAGACCTGTCGTCAGGGTGAATACGCCGGCGCTTCCGGCGACCTGATGCGCCAGCCCGCCCACGACGCCGCCGGCGAAAATGCCGAGGAATTGCGCGCTGGAATAGATTCCCGTGGCGGTCCCCTTGGCATCGGACGGCGCCGTCTTGGTGACGAGCGACGGCAAGCTCGCCTCCATCACGTTGAATCCGGCAAAAAACACGGTGACGGCAGTCAGCAGCCATGAGGCGTTGGGCGCGCCGAAAACGAGCATGACCTGACTCAGCGCCAGGGCCGCCACGGCGCTCACCAGCACGGTCTTCATGCGTCGGTATTTCTCGGCCACAATGATCGCCGGCACCATTACGCCCACCGACACCATCAGCACGGGAAGGTAGACGATCCACTGATCATGGCTGTTGACGTTCAGCGCATTGTGCAGCAGGCCCGGTACCACCAGGAAGCTGGCCGTCAGCATCGCATGCAGCGCGAAGATGCCGAGATCGAGGCGCAGCAGATCCGTGTTCTTCAGCACCGAGCCCAGCATGGCCGGCACGGTCTCCGCATCGCGGTGCACGCGCATGTGCTGCGGGTTCGGCACCACGAACTGGGTGATCACGATGCCGAGCAGCGCCAAGCCGACCATCAGCCAGAAGATGCCCGAGACGCCGACGAATCAGGCGACGATCGGCCCCGCCACCAGCGCGATCATGAAGGAGGTTCCGATGGTGATGCCCACCATGGCCATCGCCTTGGTGCGATTTTCCTCGGTCGTCAGGTCCGCCACCAGCGCGAGGATCACGGCGCCCACGGCGCCCGCGCCCTGCAGCACGCGGCCGACGATGACGCCGTCAATCGACGTCGAAACAGCCGCAACCGCACTGCCGATCGCGAACATCGCAAGCCCAAGGACAATCATGGTCTTGCGGCCGATCTTGTCGGAGAGAAGCCCGAAGGGTATCTGCAACAGCCCCTGGCTCAGGCCGTAGATGCCCAACGCCAGGCCGATCTTGTAGGGTGTTGCGCCGGTGAGGTGCCGGGCGTAGGCGGCAAACACCGGATAAATCATGAACAGGCCCAGAAGCCTCACCGAAAAAACGGCAGCGAGGGAGCCGGCGGCGCGAAATTCCTGTTTTTCCATTCCGTCCATTCTCAGCGCTGGAGCGCTTGTTTTGCTGACCGCGTGCGGGCGGTCACTTTATCCGACATTCCATCGATGCGTCTTCGATCCGGCCGCAGAGTAGCCATCTGAGTCCTCATGGCAATCGGAAGATGCCATATATGACAGGTCTGCAAGACCGGGAATGTTCAGGTGCGCCGGCGGGCGGGGCGGTGCACATGGTGGAAGTTCTCAGCACACGCCACTCATGCCGCTGCTGCGACGGTCCGTGGGAAAAAGCGTCTCGTCGCCAATGCAATCAGGACGAAGGCGCATGTCCCCGCGATCGGAACCAGGGCTTCGGCCAGCAGGAAACCGTTGGAGCCCCAGCGTGTCTGCGCCCAGCCGTCGATATTCGTCAGATAGATGATCGGGATGTTCGAGATGCCGGCAAGCAGGTTGTATTTCGTCGCCGCCGCGCCCGCGCCGATGGCCTCCAGCACCACCGCACCGAAGGCGGCGTAGCAGAAGCCCATGATGAAGGCATAGGTGCAGGTGAAGACGATGAACATCATCTCGGTGCGCGCCGCCAGCGCCATCGCGATGGCGCACAGTGCAAGCGCGACGCTGAACAGGTTGAAGGCCGTCCTGCGGTCCATCTTGTCGCAGAAATAGCCGCCGATCACACAGCCGAACATCGAGATCACGCCGCCGAGCGCGCCGTTGACCAGCGCCACCGTGTTGGCGGACGCATGCCAGTCGCCGGCGACTGCCGCCCACAGATTCTGCGCAGCGCCGACGCCGAGGGGGAGACTCATCGCCACGATGGCCAGGAACCCCGTGCGCACGCGGACGATGGACCAGACATCGCGACCGACGTTCTTGAGGCTGTCGATGAAAAGGGACGCGCGGTGTTCCGCGGGCGGTTCCCTGAGCCACAAGACGGCAAGCGACGACAGGACGCAGGTAAGACCCAGCACCACGCCCGCCACCCAGGGAATGGAAACGTGCTGCGCCAGCCAGAGCCCGGCACCGCCGCCCAATCCCGTGCCACCCAGATTGCCGGCCTGGCTCCAACCGCCGGCGCGGCCTTTTTCCTCGGGAAGCGTCGCATGTGCCATCAGACTGTCGGCTGCCATGGCGTTGAAGCTGGATGCGAGGCTGAAGCCGAACACCAGAACTTCGATCAGCATCAGGTTCCTTTCGGTCGGCGGAACGACCGTCGTGGCGATCATCAGGACGCCGGTGAGCGTCGCGGAGATCAGGAACCAGCTCTTGTTGGAAAGCGTGGTGTCGACGATGGGCGCCCAGAGGAATTTCCAGACCTGGGGAAAGAGGCTGACCCCGACCAGCCCTGCGACCGCCACCACGCCGACACCCGCATGCGTCAGCAGATAGCCCAGCGTCACAACCACATAGCCGTTCGAGATGCCCATCGGCAGAAAGAGGATCAGGAACAGCACGGGATGGGCCGCGCGTTCGGGCGTCATGCGTTCAGGCACGAGGAGGGAACCTTGGGCTGGGCGACACTGCGACAGTATAGAGCGTGGAATGCTTGCGATAGCCCGGTAAAGCGGCCTGCCGCCCCCTTGCCAACGCCTCCCAACGGCGCGAGGCTTTGCCTGCAAAACCAGGGCGCGTGACGCGGCCCGACCGTCCGGGAAGAGCGCCCGCCGCGCCCGCCGGTCCCCTTCCGGGGGCCCGATGGAGGCGCACAATGTCAGATACGAATGGAGGAAGAGGGCCACGTACCGTGGCCCTGGTAGGACCTTTCGGAGGCGGCAAGACGACGCTTCTCGAAAGCATCCTGTTCGCCACCGAAGCCGTGCCGCGCAAAGGCGCCGTGGCCCAGAAGAACACGGTCGGCGATGCCAGCCCCGAGGCGCGTGCGCGACAGATGAGCGTCGAGATCAACTGCGCGACGACGCGCTATCTCGACCAGAGCTTCACCTTCCTTGATTGTCCCGGTTCCATCGAATTCCTACAGGATGCGCTGTACGCCGTCCAGGGCGCGGACGCCGCCATCGTCGTCATCGAGCCGGAACCCGCCAAGGTGCAGATGCTGAAGCCGTATCTGAAGCGGCTGGCCGATCTCAAGATTCCCCATCTCATGTTCGTCAACAAGATCGACAAGGCCAACGGGTCCCTGCGCGACATCCTTTCGACGCTGCAGGAAGCGAGCGATCTGCCGCTGCTGCTCCGCCAGATCCCGATCTGGGAGAACGAGGTGGTGACCGGGTTCGTCGATCTGGCGCTGGAACGCGCCTTCGCCTACCGCGAACACGCACCCTCCGAGACCATCGACATCGCCGACAGGGACCGCGAGAAGGAAGCGCGCTTCACCATGCTGGAGAAGCTCGCCGATTACGACGAGCATCTGATGGAGGAGCTGCTGTCCGACGTCGAACCGCCGCGCGAGGAGGTCTTCGGCGACCTCAGGCGCGAATTCGCCGAATGCCTGGTGGTGCCGGTGCTGATCGGCTCGGCGGAAGGCGATCACGGAATCCGCCGCCTGCTGAAGGCGCTGCGCCACGAGACGCCTGACGTCGCGACGACGGCCGCGCGTCTCGGCCTGCCGTCCAACGGCGACACCATCGTGCAGGTGCTCAAGACTCTCTATTCCGCACATGGCGGCAAGCTCAGTCTGTCGCGGGTGATGAACGGCGCGCTCAAGGACGGCGCTGTGCTGCATATGTCCGACGGCCGCGACGCGCGCGTCGGCGGCATGTTCGTGCTGAAAGGCGAGGCGGCGACCAAACTCGCCGACGCGAAGGCCGGAGACACGGTCGCGCTGGTGCGCATGGAGAACGTGGCGACCGGCGACGTGTTGTCGAGCGCGAAGACGGCGCCGCCCAGGCTGGCGATCGAGCTGCTCCCGCCGGTCTATCGCCTGGCCATCGAAGCCGCGGACCGCAAGGACGAGGTCAAGCTGACCGCCGCCATCGGAAAGCTGATCGAGGAAGATCCGTCGCTCCATTTCGAACAGAGCGCCGAACTGCACGAGATGGCGCTGGCGGGCCAGGGCGAGATCCATCTGAAGGTCGCCGTGGAAAAGCTGATGAGCAAATACGGGCTCAAGCTGAACACCCGCCCGGCCAGCGTGCCGTACAAGGAGACCATCCGCAAATCCGTGACGCAGCGCGGCCGCCACAAGCGGCAGTCGGGCGGCCACGGCCAGTTCGGCGACGTGGTGATCGAGATCAAGCCGCTGCCGCGCGGATCTGGCTTCACCTTCGTCGACGAGATCGTCGGCGGCGTGGTGCCCAAGCAGTGGATTCCGTCGGTGGAAAAGGGCGTGGTCGAATATCTGAAGAGCGGGCCGCTCGGCTTCCCGGTGGTGGATGTCTGCGTGACGCTGACCGACGGTTCCTATCACACCGTCGACTCGTCGGACGCGGCGTTCCAGACCGCGGCGCGCATCGGCATGCAGGAGGGCATGCCGGAATGCTCGCCGGTGCTGCTCGAACCGATCATGCATGTGCGGATCCACGTGCCGAGCGAGGCGACGGCGAAGGTCAACGCCGTGGTCAGCGGCCGGCGCGGCCAGCTGATGGGCTTCGACGTCCGTCCCGGCTGGAAGGGCTGGGACACGGTGGAGGCCGAGATGCCGCAATCGGAACTCGGCAATCTGATCATCGATCTCAGATCGCTGACGCAGGGCGTCGGCACCTTCGAGATGGAATTCGACCATCTGGCCGAACTCACCGGCAAGCAGGCCGATCACGTGGTGGCGACGCACAAGGCCGACAAGGCGGCGTAAGGAGGGCGCGGCCGACGACGGCCCGCATCAAAATCCGCCTGCGCCTAAAACCTTCGGCGTGACAAGCCGCGGGCGGTGACATTTGGATAAGTGCCGTATACCGAATTACCCCTTCGGGTAATGCGTCTCCAGCAGCTTGGTGCAAGACTCGACGGCGGCGAGGAAACCTTCGGTGATGCGGCCGGATTTCGCGGCGGTGGTGAAGTTGGCGATGATCGCGTCCCAGGTCTTCTGCGGGATGCGCTGATCGACGTCGCGGTCGGTGACCACCTCCACATAGCGCTCGCCCAGCGAGACGAAGAAGAGGATGCCGGGCTTGTGGTCGTTTTGCGCCAGCACGCGCGCCGCAAAGGCGTGATGCGCCATGGCGCGGGCATGGGCGTGCTTGACGCCTTTCGGCACGGCCCTCAGCCGGAGCGGCAGCCAGTCGAGCGCCAGCGCCGCCACGGCGAAGACCGCCGTGGCGGCGAAGAAGGCGTATCGCAGCGAAAGCTCGGGCCAGACCAGCGCCAGGATTCCGAGCGCGGTGAAGCCGGCGATCGCGCCGTAAATCAACGGATAGAGCGCATAGCGGTCGCTGACGTGCTGCGTGACCAGCACGAAGCGCGCATGGGTGCGCGCTTCGGCGGCTTCGCAGGCCGCGTGCAGCTTCGCGCGCTGCTCGGCGGAGAGATGATGAGAGCCGGTTACCAAC
>DAIDUA010000068.1 GCA_027456965.1 Alphaproteobacteria bacterium
CGCGATGGAATGCACCGGCATCTTCAGCGCGAAGGCCAAGGCCGTGGCGCATCTCACCGCCGGCGCCAAGCGCGTGCTGGTCTCCGCCCCGTCCGACGGCGCCGACCTCACCGTCGTTTACGGCGTCAATAACGACAAGCTGACCAAGGAACATCTGGTCGTCTCCAACGCCTCCTGCACGACCAACGGTCTCGCCCCCGTCGCCAAGGTGCTGAACGACAATTTCGGCGTCGAGAAGGGGATCATGACCACGATCCACTCCTACACCAACGATCAGCCGACCCTCGACCAGCTGCACAAGGATCTCTATCGCGGCCGCGCCGCCGCGCTGTCGATGATCCCGACGACCACCGGCGCCGCCAAGGCGGTGGGCCTGGTGTTGCCGGAACTCAAGGGCAAGCTCGACGGTCTCTCTATCCGCGTGCCGACGCCGAACGTTTCTCTGGTCGACATCAAGGTCGTCACTAGGAAGGCGACGACGGTCGAGGAAGTGAATGCTGCGATGAAGGCCGCTGCGGCCTCCGGTCCGCTCAAGGGCATCCTTGAGATCGTGGACGGCCCGCTGGTGTCGAGCGACTTCAATAACATCCCCGCATCGTCCTCCTTCATGCCGGATCAGACCAAGGTGATGGAAGGCAATCTCGTCGGCGTGATGAGCTGGTACGACAATGAATGGGGCTTCTCAAACCGCATGGTCGACACCGCGGTCGCAATGGCCAAATTCATTTGATGATCTCGGCGACGGGCGCTGCCGGACGGCGGCGCCCGTCATCGGATTTCGTTTGCTCGCATAGAAGTCAACCCGCCCTCAAAGGGAGGGTGGGAACATAGGACACCCTCCATGACCACCTTCCGCACTCTCGACGATCTCGACGTAGCCGGTAAACGCGTACTGGTGCGCGCCGACCTCAACGTGCCAATGAAAGACGGCGTCGTCACCGACACATCGCGCATCGACCGCCAGGCCCCCACCATCAGCGAACTCGCGAAAAAGGGCGCGCGCGTCATCGTCTGCTCCCATTTCGACCGGCCGAAGGGCAAAGTCGTGCCCTCCATGTCGCTGGGCCCGGTGGCGAAACCGCTTGCCGACAAGGTGGGCCGCCCGGTCGCCTTCGCCTCCGATTGTGTGGGCCCGGTCGCGGAAGAGGCCGTCGCCAAACTGAAGAACGGCGATGTGCTGCTGCTCGAGAATACGCGCTTCCACGCCGAAGAAGAAAAGAACGACCTCGAATTCGCCAAGAAGCTCGCCAAGCTGGCGGACATCTATGTCAACGATGCGTTCTCCAGCGCCCATCGCGCGCACGCCTCGACCGAGGCGGTGGCGCATCTGCTGCCGGGCGCGGCAGGACGTTCGATGGAAGCCGAGCTGACACATCTGCAAAAGGCGCTGAACGATCCCGAACGTCCGCTGATGGCGGTGGTCGGCGGCGCCAAGGTCTCCAGTAAGATCGCGCTGCTGGAGAACCTGGTGAAGCGCGTGGAGACGCTGGTGATCGGTGGCGCCATGGCCAACACCTTCCTGGCCGCCGAAGGCAAAGCCGTCGGCAAGTCGCTCTACGAACCGGACCACATGGAGACCGCGCGCAAAGTGATCGCGCTGTCGGTCGAGCACGGCACAGCGCTGTTGCTGCCGACCGACGCGGTGGTGGCGAAAGAGTTCAGGGCCAACGCTCCGCATCGCACGGTCCCCATCGACAAGGTCGCGGCGGACGAGATGATCCTCGATGTCGGTCCGGCCACGGTGGAGGAGTTCGGCAAGTTCCTGCACAACACCCGCACCGTGGTGTGGAACGGTCCGCTGGGCGCTTTCGAGACGGCGCCGTTCGACAAGGGCACGGTCGCGGCCGCCCGGCTCGTTGCCGAACGGACCAAAGCCGATCAGCTGCTGTCGGTGGCCGGCGGCGGCGACACGGTCTCGGCGCTCAACCACGCGGGCGTGGCCGGCGATTTCTCCTATGTCTCGACGGCGGGCGGCGCCTTCCTCGAGTGGCTGGAAGGACTGGAACTGCCGGGCGTTGAGGCTTTGATGGCGAAATAGCGCCGCGAATTCAGCTCCTCATGCTTCGACAAGCTCAGCATGAGGGTGCAGTTTACAGGCCCTCGCCCCGAGCTTGTCGAAGGGTGGGGGCCTTTTCTTCTGGAGGACCGCCATGACCGATGCCGTCCAGGAAATCCTCAGCTGGTACGAAAGCGACAATCCGGGTGTGAAGACCAATCTGGCTCGTATGCTCTATCACGGGCGTCTGGGCGGCACCGGCAAGCTGGTGATTCTGCCGGTGGACCAAGGCTATGAGCACGGCCCTGACCGCTGCTTCGTCTCCAATCCGCCGGCCTACGATCCGCATTACCACTTCCAGCTGGCGATCGACGCGGGACTTAACGCCTTCGCCTCGCCGCTCGGCATGCTCGAAGCTGGCGCCGCCACTTTCGCCGGACGGCTGCCGCTGATCCTCAAGGCTAACAGCGCCAATCTGCTCTATCCGAAGGAAGGCCCAAAGACGCAGGCCGTCACCGCGTCGGTGAAAGATGCGCTGCGGCTCGGCTGCACGGCGGTGGGGCTGACAATCTATCCGGGCTCCCTGAAGTCCTACGACATGTTCGAGACGGCGCGCGAATTCGTTGCGCAGGCGAAGGATGTCGGTCTGCCGACCGTGATCTGGTCGTATCCGCGCGGCGAAGACCTCAACAAGGAGGCCGAGACCGCTATCGACGTCGACGCCTATGCGACGCAGATCGCGGCGCTGCTCGGCGCGCATATCATCAAGGTGAAACTGCCGACGGGTTTCGTCGACGCCAAGGATATCGCCGAGCTCTACCGGAAGGCCAACGTCAAGCTCGACACGCTCGCCGATCGCGTGGCGCATATCAAGAAGGCCGCGCTCGGCGGACGGCGCATCGTGATCTTCTCCGGCGGCGGCAAGAAGGGGGAGGAGGAAATCCTCGAAGAAGCGCGCGCCATCAAGGCCGGCGGCGGCAACGGCTCGATCATGGGCCGCAATTCCTTCCAGCGCGACAAGAAGAGCGCCCTAGCGCTGCTCGGCAAGGTGATCGAGATTTACAAGAACTGAGGTCGCCCCTCATGCTTCGACAAGCTCAGCATGAGGGGATATGGATTCCGTCACCCTGAGCTTGTCGAAGGGTGAGGGGCCCAGAGCACACCATCATGACCGAACGCTGCCGCCTGTATCTGATCACGCCGCCGAAGTTTGAATTGCACGTCTTCGCGGAAACCTTGAAGCGCACGCTCGCTGCCGGCGATGTCGCCTCGCTGCAATTGCGGCTGAAGGACATGCCGGAGGAAGAAATCGCGCGCGCGGTGGAGGTACTGATGCCCATCGCGCAACGGGCGGACGTCGCCTTCATCCTCAACGACCGGCCGGACCTTGCGAAGACGCTGGGCTGTGACGGCGTGCATATCGGGCAGGAAGATGCCTCCTACGCGGAGGCACGGGCGGCTGTGGGCGCTAACGCCATCGTGGGCGTCACCTGTCACGACTCCCGCCATCTGGCGATCGAGGCGGGCGAGGCCGGTGCGGATTATGTCGCCTTCGGCGCGTTCTTTCCGACCCAGACCAAAGAGGCGAAAACGCATGCGGGCTTCGACCTTCTCATCTGGTGGTCGGATCTGATGGTCGTCCCCTGTGTGGCCATCGGCGGGATCACGGTCGACAACGCCAAGCCGCTGGTCGAGGCGGTGGCGGATTTCCTGGCGGTCTCCGCGGGCGTCTGGGACCATCTGGGCGGCCCCGAGGCGGCGGTAAAGGCCTTCAACGCACTATTTTAGGCCCGCTCGCCCGCTTCCAGCCCAAGGCGATCCATCCGCCACCTTATGACCTTTTGACGGGGAAAAGGGGGCAGTGTAAGCGATGTCGCAATTCGGCAGATGAGGACGAGATGACCAAGAAATTGCGCCCCGGCGTCGTGACCGGTGAAGAATATTTGACGCTCCTGGCGGCCTGCAAAGAGGGCGGCTATGCGCTGCCGGCCGTGAACATCGTCGGCACCAACAGCCTGAACGCGGTGCTGGAAACCGCCGCCAAGGCGAAATCGGACGTCATCATCCAGCTGTCGAACGGCGGCGCGCGGTTCTATGCAGGCGAGGGCGCCCCCGATGCGCATCGCGCCCGCGTGCTGGGCGCCACCTCGGCGGCACAGCATGTGCATCTGCTGGCGGCGGAATACGGCGTCTGCGTCATCATGCACACTGACCACGCCAACCGGAAACTGGTGCCGTGGGTGGAAGGTCTCATCGAGAAGAGCGAGGAGCATTTCAAGAAGACCGGCACGCCGCTGTTTTCCTCGCACATGCTCGATCTGTCGAGCGAGCCGCTGGAGCAGAACCTGGACGAATGCGCCCGCGTGCTGAAGCGCCTAGCGCCGCTCGGCATGAGCCTGGAGATCGAACTCGGCGTCACCGGCGGCGAAGAAGACGGGATCGGCCACGAACTCAAGGAAGGCGACGCCGATGCCGACAACGCGCATCTCTACACCCAGCCCAAGGACGTCCTCGCCGCTTATGACCGACTGAACGACATCGGCCATTTCACGGTGGCGGCCTCGTTCGGCAACGTGCATGGCGTTTATGCGCCGGGCAATGTGAAGCTGCGCCCAGAAATCCTGAAGAACTCGCAGAAGCTGGTCTCCGAAGTGCGCGGCGGCGGTGACAAGCCGCTTAGCCTGGTGTTCCACGGCGGTTCCGGCACAGCGACGCATCTGATCCAGGAAGCGGTGAGCTACGGCGTGTTCAAGATGAACATCGACACCGACATGCAGTTCGCCTTCGCCCACGCCATCGCGGGCAACATGGAAGCAAACCCGCGGGCCTTCAAATACCAGGTCGATCCGGACAACGCGAAACCCTACAAGAGCACTTACGACCCGCGCAAATGGCTGCGCGTCGGCGAGCTCGGCATCGTGGCGCGGCTGGAAGAAGCCATCGCCGACCTGGGCTCGAACGGCAAGAGTCTGGCTGCGGCCTGACTGGCACAAAGGCCTTTACCACGCCGTTTTTGACCTGCGGGAGCGGGGCTGATAGAAGGCGCCCGCTCTTTCTCATCGACCGAAGCCTATTCCCCCGCGCCAAGGAGCGCGTATCCCATGTCCAAGATCGCCGGAAACGAAATCCGCCCCGGGACGCTCATCGAGCACAATGGCGGGCTGTGGATCGCGATGAAGACCCAGGCGGTCAAACCCGGCAAGGGCGGCGCCTACAATCAGGTCGAACTCAAGAACATCATCAACGGCACCAAGCTGAACGAGCGCTTCCGCTCGGACGCCAGCGTCGATGAAATCTATCTGGAGAAGAAGGACTACCAGTTCCTCTTCGCCACCGACGACATGCTGACCTTCATGGATATCGAAACCTACGAGCAGATCGAATTGCAGCGCGACTTCGTGGGCGAGCAGGCGCAGTTCCTGCAGGACGGCATGAAGGTTCTGGTGCAGACCTATGAAGGCAAGCCCATCGGCATCCAGATTCCCGCGCATGTCACGCTGACTGTGACGGAAGCCGACCCTGTGCTGCGCGGCGGCACGGCGGCGCCGTCCTACAAGGGCGCGGTACTGGAGAACGGCCTGAAGATACAGGTTCCGCCCTTCATCGAAGCCGGCAGCAAGATCGTGGTTTCCACCGAAGACGGCTCCTACGTGCGCCGCGCGGAGATGTAATGCCTTATCTCTCTCCTGCCCTGAATGTGATGGTCAACGCCGCGCGCAAGGCCGGCCGCGCGCTGATCCGCGATTTCGGCGAACTGGAAAACCTGCAGGTCTCGATGAAGGGACCTGCGGATTTTGTCTCCAGCGCCGACGAGCGCACGGAGCGCATCCTGATCGAGGAACTGTCGCGGGCGCGTCCCGGCTACGCCATCCTCGCCGAAGAGACCGGCGCCTGCGGCGGTCCCGACAAGAGCCACCGCTTCATCATCGACCCGATCGACGGCACCACGAACTTCCTGCACGGCATTCCGGTGTTCGCCATTTCCATCGCCCTCGAGCGCGAAGGCCAGCTGGTGTCCGCCGTCGTGTTCAATCCGGTCACCGACGAGATGTACATCGCCGAAAAGGGCCACGGCGCCTATCTGAACAACAAGCGCCTGCGCGTCGCCGCCCGCAAAGCGATGAAGGAAGCCCTGTTCGCCACCGGCGCGCCCTTCATGGGCCGACCGGGCCATGGCCAGTTCCTGGGCGAGCTCGAGGCGGTGCTCGCTCTGAGCCCCGGCATACGCCGCTTCGGCGCGGCCTCGCTCGACCTGGCCTGCGTGGCGGCCGGCCGCTTCGACGGATTTTGGGAACGCGGCCTCAATCCTTGGGATGTGGCGGCGGGTATTCTTCTGGTGCGCGAGGCCGGCGGCGTCGTCACCGACCTGGACGGCGGCGCCCAGCCGATGGAAGCCAGACAGATTGTCGCGACCAACGAAACCCTCCACCCCCAGATTCTAAAAATCCTGAAAGAAGCCGGAAAGCCTGAGAAGAGTTGAGGGGTCCTGGCGGTCCGTCTATGGTTGCGAATCCGAAGGACTTGCTGATGCGGTATTTTCTCGTTCTGGCGCTTTGTCTTGCGACCGCCGCGCCCGCAGCGGCACAGATGTATCCCGGCGAAGATGTGACCGTGAATCCGGCGGCGGCGGGCACCCAGGTCCTGCTGTATCCCGACGGCAAATATGCGCGCATTGTTCGTCCGCTGCTCCAGCCGGGCCAAACATTGACGCCGATCAAACTGCACATGCCGGCACACCATCGCGTCGTGCTGCGCGAACCCCGCCACTCCAGGATTGCCGCGGCGCCCGAGCCGGAAGCACCCGTGGCCGCAGCCCCGAGAAGGGAACGTCCGGCACCGGTACGCGAAGCCGAGAGGACGCCGCCGCCCGTCCGGGCAGTCGAGAGCCGACCAGTCCCTAGGCAGCACCTGCCCGCAACCGTCGCCGACAATGGGCCCTCCGCAGATAACGCACCAGCCGCCGACCTGTCCGAACTCGACGACACGATACGGCCGGCGAATCCGGCTCCGGTCAAACCCGAACGCAAGCCGCAGCAGCGCACGGCCAGCATAGCGCCGCCGGCGCGGACGCCGCCCGCACGGAGCCCCGCGGACGCTGCCATGGGCTCGCGCCGCGGCAGCATCCTGTTCGCGCCGAACGCCACCGATCCGACCGGCACGGCGATCCAGATCGCCAAGAATCTGGCGAAAGATATCGACGCCGCGCTCGGACAGGATTCCACGCGCGTGCAACTCGTGGCCTATGGCGGACCGCGAGGCGACAGAACCTCGGATTCGCGGCGGCTGTCGCTGCGGCGCGCGCTCATCGTCCGACAGCTCCTGATCGACGACGGCGTGCCGTCCGAGCGCATCGACGTGCGCGCCATGGGCGGCGTCAATGACGACGGCCCGGCGGACCGCGTCGACGTGTTCCTGAAGAGCTAACCGCTCGGCAAGACGCCCGAGGTCATATCGACGTCTTTCGCTTCCTGACTGAAGCTGATGAGCAGCGCGATGGCTAGCGCCGCCGCAACCGCAACCGCCGCCAGCGCCAGGGCGTAATTGTTGCCGTGCGTCTCGGCGATCCGCGCCTGTATCACCGCATTCGACGACGCGATGAAATTGCCGAGCTGATAGACGGTTCCGGGGAACGTGCCGCGCGCTTCTGGCGGTGACAATTCGTTCAAATGCGCCGGCACGACGCCCCAGGCACCCTGCACGAAGAACTGCACGACGAAGGCGCCGTCCGCCAGCATGACGGCCGTCTGCGAAAATGCCCACAACCATACCGCCGGAATCGCCAGCAGCGCCGCGATGATCATCGCCCTCCGGCGTCCGATCCTCTGACTGAAGGCGCCAAACGTCAAACCGCCAAGGATCGCACCGATGTTGTAGATCACCGCGATCGTGCTCACTGTTTCATGGCCGAAATGATGCTGCTTCTGCAGGAAGGTCGGATAGAGATCCTGCGTGCCATGGCTGAAGAAGTTGAAGGCGGTCATCAGAAGAACCGCGTACGCCGCAAGCGACCAATGCCTCGCTCGTACACCGAGCGTAACCGGAGTGGTGGCGCGCTGACGATGAAAGGCCGGTGATTCCGGAACCTTGCTGCGGATGTAGAGGATGAGCAGCGCCGGTACGATCCCGACCATGAACATGCCGCGCCAGCCGATATGCGGATAGAGCAATCCGAACACCACGGAGGCGAGCAAATAGCCGCTCGGATAGCCCGATTGCAGAAGGCCGGAGACGAAGCCCCGCGCCTTTGGAGGAATCGTCTCCATCGTCAGCGAGGCACCGATGCCCCACTCCCCGCCCATGGCCACGCCGAAAAGGGCGCGGATGATCAGAAACACCGTGAGGTTCGGCGCGAAGGCCGTGGCGAATCCGAGCAGCGAATACAGCGCGATGTCGAGCATCAGGATCGGCTGCCGCCCGTAGCGGTCGGCGAGCCGGCCGAAGATGAAGGCGCCGACAGGACGCAGCGCCAAGGTGAGCGTGATTGCCAAAGCAACGGACGTCAGTGACGTAGCGAACGCACCGGCGACATCCTTCATCACGAAGACGAGCAGAAAGAAGTCGAATGCGTCCAGTGTCCAACCAAGATAACTCGCCAACACGACGTGCTTCTGCGTCGAGGTCCAACCTTTCAATACCTGCTGAGTCACGTCCGCCCCGTTCTTGTTCCGGATGGCATAATGCATGAAATCCGTCGCGATTGCGTGCACTTCAAATGTCGATATAGTCCGAATATCGGATGTAAATTCCTTGGGGAACCGGCATGAGCAAAAGTGTTTTGTCCGTGTGCCTGCTTACGCTCGTTCTTTCCTTTACGTCGTCCGCCAAGGCGTCGTCGGCCGAAAGCGCCAAGATCGTTTCCTACGCCGTGCCCGCCTTTGCCGCCGGCGTCACCATATGGAAGCGCGATTGGACCGGTCTGGCGCAGTTGACCGTGGTGACGGCGCTGTCTGTGGGTACGGCATACGGGCTGAAGCAGCTGGTGCGCGAACGGCGCCCATACCAGAATCCGCTTGATCACAGCACCGGTTGGGATTCGTTCCCCTCCACAACCTCGGCACTGGCTTCGGCGCCATCGTCATTCCTGTGGAACCGCTACGGCTGGGAATGGGGACTGCCGACGTTCATCATCTCCAAATATGTCCCTTATTCACTGGACAAGGCACGGAAGAATCGCATCTGGGACGGGCTGGCGAGCACGGTCATCTCATGGGGCTACAACGAGCTCATCACCACCAGATACCGCAAACCCTACGGATTCTATTCCGATTTGCAGGCCAGTCCCGACGGAGTCTTCGTCTCGGCCAATTACCGCTGGTGAGCGGATTGACGATTTGTATAGTCTCTGGCCTCCCAGACTTCCGGTGGGCGTTTAATTGCGTCCGGCCCCCATGCTGTGTAGGTTCGGCAAAACCTCATGGGGGACAATCAGAGCCGTGAAGACTTGGATTTCCGCGTTCGCTTTGGCAGGTCTGCTGTGCGCCACGATGCCCGCACAGGCCTCTTCCACCATCGAGACAGCCGGCACGGGCACGGCCATCGCCCTGCCGCTGGTGGCCGGCGGCATCGCGCTGTGGAAGGACGACTGGACGGGGGCGGCGCAGGTCACTCTGTCGACGGCGCTGACCCTGGGAACCTCACTGGCATTGAAGCAGTTCGTGCGCGAACAGCGCCCCGATCACTCCGATTTCAAATCGTTCCCGTCCAACACGTCGGCAATCGCTTTTGCTCCGGCACAATTCCTGTGGCAGCGCTACGGCTGGGAATACGGATTGCCGGCTTATGCCGCGGCGACATTCGTGGGCTGGTCGCGCGTCGACGCCAAGCAGCATCACTGGTGGGACGTGATGGCGAGCGCGGCGATCTCGATCGGCTACAACGAGATATTCACGACGCGGTATCGTCCGCCAAACGGATTTACCAGCAACCTGTCGGCCAACCCCGACGGCATCTTCGTCTCGGCAAATTACCGCTGGTGATTATTTCGCGTCGCCCAGCCGGTCGACGGTCTTGAGCGGCGGGAACAGCTTCATCCAGAGCGTCACGATTCCGAGCGTCCCAAGACCGCCGAACACCACCGCGGGAATCGTTCCAAACAACGCGGCCGTGATACCGGATTCGAACTCGCCCAGTTCGTTTGACGCGCCAACAAACAGCATACTCACGGCGCCGACGCGGCCACGCATCTCATCCGGCGTGGCGTAGGTGATCAGCGCCTGGCGCACGAAGACGCTGATCATGTCCGAGGCGCCCAGTACGAACAGCGCGACCATGGACAGATAGAAGTTCGTCGACAATCCGAAGACGATCGTGGCAACGCCGAAGATGGCGACGGCGACGAACATCTTGGCGCCAGTGTTGCGCTCGATCGGTTTGCGCGCCAGCGTCAACGCCATCAGCGCGGCGCCCACCGCCGGTGCGCTGCGCAGGAAGCCGAGCCCAATCGGTCCCACATGCAGGATGTCGCGCGCGAACACCGGCATGAGCGCCGTCGCGCCGCCCAACAATACCGCAAACAGATCCAGGGAGATCGCACCGAATACCACCGGCCGTTCGCGCACGAAGCGTACGCCTTCGGCGACGCGCGCCAGCCTGCCGGCTTCGCCGAGCACCGAACCGCTGCGCCTGCGTCCGCCCAGCGTCAGCATGAGCAGGCCGGCGCCGATGAAGCCCGCGACGCAGATGCCGTAGGTCACTATAGGGCCGAGCGCATAGAGAAAGCCGCCGAGCGCCGGTCCCGCGATGACGGCGGTGGTGAACACCGACGAATTCAGAGCGATGGAGCGCGACAGACGTTCCGGCGGCACTAGGAACGCGAATAGCGACTGGCCGGCAGGCGCGGAAAATCCGCGCGCCGCGCCGAACAGAACCAGTATTATGTAGAACGCGAACGCACTCTTGACATGCACCATACTGAACCCCAGGAACAGCGCGCCGCAAATCCCCTGCAGTATCAGCGCCAGAGCCAGCACCTTGCGCTGATCAAAACGGTCGGAGAGTTCGCCCGCCGGGAGGGTCAGCAGTAACATCGGCAGGAACTGGCACAGGCCGACCAGGCCAAGCGCCAGCGGCGTATTCTCCATCGCATAGATCTGCCAGCCGATGGCGACAGACTGCACCATCATCGCCGTGGTCATGAAGAACCGCCCGAACAGGAAGACGACGAAATCCCGGTGGCGGTACAGCGTTGTCGAGGTGTCTTGATTCATGCGCTTTGTGCGCGCCATTCGGCGCGGCTGATGCTCCAGATGTCGGCGGCATAGGCCTTGCCGCCGATGACGATGTCGCGGCACGCCCCTTTGCTCTCGCCCAGCCGGAGGGCAACGGCCTGCGACGCCTCATTCGCCGGATCGATGCAGGAAATCATCTGATCGATGGGTTGGGTCAGGAAGGCGTAGTGCAGCGAGGCGCGGGCAGCTTCGGTTGCATAACCATGACCCCAATACGGCTTTCCCAGAGTCCAGCCGACTTCGAGCCCCGGCCAGCCTTCCGGATTGACCAACCCGGCACGGCCGATGAAAGCGCCGTCGGATTTGCGCTCCACCGCCCAGGTGCCGTAGCCGCGCAGTGTCCAATGGCCAATGCTGGCTGCCAACAGACGCCAAGCGTCGGGCCGCGCCATCGGCTGGCCGTGCAGATAGCGCGTGACGTCCGGATCGGCCATGAACGCGGCAAAAGCCTCGAAATCCTCGGGCCGATATCCGCGCAGGATCAGTCGTTCGGTTTCAAGGCGGGGGATCATGTGTCTGTTTTTACAAAATTCGCCCGCGCCCGACAATTCGCGCCACGCATGGGTCTATTGCAGATGGATCACGATCTCGTTCGCCCCGTCCGACACGGTGAACTTGGTCCGGCCGAAACCGGGTTCGGAAAGGACAGGACGCGCATCGTTGGAAAAGCCGTAACGCTCGAGCGGCAGGCCAAGCCAGTTTTCGTCGAACTTACCGTTGCGGTTGGCGTCCTGATAGGTCTTCACGCCGTAGACGCCGGGAGCAACGTTCTCAAAGGTGATGGTCGTCTCGGGAGGAACCGCGGGTACGATCTGGTCTGCGATGGGCTTGGCGCCGTCGTTCGGCCACGAGGCCGCGTCGTAGAGCGCGACATGCAGGTCGCCGCCCTTCTTGCCGATGTTCTCGACCTTGACGGTCAGCGTCGCGGCCGACGCCGCAAGCGGCGCCAGCACCATCAACGCGGCGAAAAAAATGCGCAACATGAGACCCTAACCTTCGGGGCGTCAGGTCCCATCAGGCCGATTCTTTGTGGCGTTTTGCAGGCGCTACCCCAGTCTCGGATCGAGCTTTTTGCAGGCTTCGATCAGCGTTTTGACGGCATCGGCCGACTTCATCAGCGCGGCCTTTTCCGGCTCCGTCAGCTGCAGCTCGACGATGCGCTCGACACCTTTTTCACCGATCACCGCCGGCACGCCGACATAGAGGTCCTTGATGTCGTACGGCCCATTGACATAGGCGGCCACCGGCAGCACACGCCTCTGATCCTTCAGGTAGCTCTCCGCCATCGCGATCGCCGAGGATGCCGGGGCATAAAAAGCAGAGCCTGTCTTCAGCAGGCCCACGATTTCAGCGCCGCCGTCGCGCGTGCGCTGGACGATCTGATCCAGGCGTTCCTGCTTGATCCAACCCATCTTGACCAGTTCCGGCAGCGAGATGCCCGCGACCGTCGAGAAGCGCGGAACCGGCACCATGGAATCGCCATGGCCGCCCAGCACAAAGGCCGAGACGTCTTCCACACTGACCTTCATTTCCTCAGCGAGGAAATGGCGGAACCGCGCGCTGTCGAGCACACCGGCCATGCCGACGATTTTCTCGGGCTTGTGTCCGGAGAACTGCCGCAGCGCCCAGACCATGGCGTCCAGCGGATTGGTGATGCAGACCACGAAGGCCTCCGGCGCATGAGCTTTGATGCCATCGCCGACGGCCGCCATCACCTTGAGGTTGATGCCCAGCAAGTCGTCACGGCTCATGCCCGGCTTGCGCGGCACGCCGGCGGTGACGATCACCACATCCGAGCCAGCGATATCGGCATAGGAATTCGTGCCTTTAAGTACGGCGTTGAAGCCTTCCACCGGCCCGGCCTGGGCGATGTCCAGCGTCTTGCCCTGCGGCAGCCCCTCCACGATATCGAAAAGGACGACGTCGCCAAGTTCCTTGAGGGCGATCAGAAGGGCGAGCGTGCCGCCGATCTGTCCGCCACCGATGAGCGCGATCTTTTTGCGAGCCATAATTAGGTCCTTTCGAAGGGGGAGCAGACCGCTAAGTAGCGCGCGCCAAGGACTTCGGCAAGTTACAGAAGGTCACAAGAAACAAACCGGACAGGCGCTCACGCACCCGCCCGGCTCATCTGTCTCATGCGAGGCTGCGCAGGCGATCAGATCGACTGCTTCAGTTCCTTCGCGACGCGGAAGGCGACCTTCTTGCTCGCCTTGATCTTGATGGCCTCGCCGGTCGCCGGGTTGCGGCCCATACGCGCGGCGCGCTTCCTGACCACCAGAATGCCAAGCCAGTTCAGGCGGACGCGGGCGCCCTTCTTGAGGTGCTTGGTGATGAGGCCGATCGCCTCGTCCAGCAACGCGAGCGCTGCCTTGTTCGACAGATCCTCGTTCTTGGCGGCGATTTGCGTCGCCAATTGGCGCGTGGAGATCGTCTCGAGTTTTGCTTTTGCGGCGGGTGCGCCGGCGGCTTTTGCCATTTCTGTATCCTCTGCGAATCACGAAGAAGCCCTATTCTAGGGCATTTCCCGCCATAGCAAGATGGGGATGCAATCAAAAATGCTATGAATAAAGGGGTTTTCTGGGGGTGAATGGGGCCGCGCCACACCCCTGCGTCGATATAACTGCGATTCTGAGCCGTTTCGCAGCCCTCACCACGACATCGCCACCCGTCACCCCGCATCGATGAACCCGCCCATCTGGCGGTTCCACAACCGCGCATAGGCGCCGCCCCTGGCCAGCAGTTCCTTGTGCGGGCCGTCCTCGATGATGCGCCCCTTCTCCAGATAGACGATGCGGTCCATGCCCGCGATGGTGGACAACCGGTGGGCGATGGCGATCACGGTGCGTCCCTGCATCAGCGTCCACAACGCTTCCTGGATCAGGTGCTCGGATTCGGAATCGAGCGAGGACGTCGCCTCGTCCAGCACCAGGATGCGCGCGTCCTTGACCAGGGCGCGGGCGATGGCGACGCGCTGGCGCTCGCCGCCCGACAGCTTGATGCCCTGCTCGCCGACGATGGTGGCGTAGCCCTCGTCGCGCGACAGAATAAAATCATGCGCATGGGCGTCGTTCGCGGCGCGCACTACTTCGCTCTCCGGCGCGTCAGCGCGGGCATAGCGGATGTTGTCGCGGATGGCGCGGTGGAAGACGCCCGGCGACTGGGGCACTTCGGCGATGGATTCGTTGAGCGAATCCCAGCTGATCTCGGCGATGTTCTGTCCGTCGACAAAAATCGCGCCGACCTGCGGCTCGTATTGCCGGCGCAGCAATTTCACCAGCGTAGACTTGCCGGCGCCGGAAGGGCCGACCAGCCCGACTTTCTCGCCAGCCTTGATATCGAGGCTGAGATCCTCGAACACGGCCTTGCTGTCGAGATGGGCGAAGCGCACATGCTCGAAGCGGATCGCGCCTTTCGTGACTACGAGCGGCCTGGCGTGGTCGGCGTCCACGATTTCGTGCTGCTGGCTGACCAGTTCCAGCGCCTCGGCCAGCGTGCCGACCTGTTCGAAATAATCGAGCATGCGGAAGGACAGTTCCTGTACGCCGCGCGCGATCTGGTTGCCGAGCAGATAGACCATCACGAAGGCGCCCGCGCTGGTCGCGCCGCTGTACCAGTCGTGCGCCGTTACCAGCACCAGTGTCAGCATGAACACCGTCGTCGCCAAGTGCATGAAGGCGCGCATGGCGACAAGGAAAGTACGCAGCCGGCGCGATGCGTTCATCTCGTCGGCCAGGAAGTGCGACAGGAAGCGGCGTTCGTAAGCCGCCTTGGCGAAGGCGCGGATCAGATCGGCATTGGAGATCGCATCCACCAGTCGGCCGGTGGAAGTGGAAACTTCGTCGGAGAACGCCTTCGACAGGCGCACGCAGCGCTTCGCCAGCGCGATGACGATGGTGAGATAGAGCGCCGTCCAGACGCCGAGGATCAGCGCGTAGAGCGGTTGCGCCAGATACATCAGCACAGCGCCGATCAGCACCGACCCCGTCACCCGTACCATTTCGAAGCAGATGATCTGCAGGATGGTGACGGTGGCCTGCCCGGCCTGCTTGATCTTCTGGCCCAGCTTGCCGGCGAAATTGTCCTGAAAATACCGCGGCGAATGGCCCAGCATGTAGGAGAAGAGATATTTCTGCACCAGCGCGCGCATCCGCGGCGAGGTGCCAATGTCTATCGCCTCGTAGCCGCGATAGGCCAATCCGGCGCCGAGCCACAACCCGGCGATCATCCCGACCCAGGGCAGCACGGTCGCGAAGGCCAGATGCAGCGAGCGCGCCTGCAGTATGCCGTTGACCAGATGGGAGAAGCCGAGGGGCGCGAAGGCGTCCACCGTCGCGGCGAAGAGCGAGATGGTCACCAGCAGCGAGATACGCCGGGCGAAATGCGTCTTCACCAGGAACCATATGAAGGCGAAGGGTTTTTCCGGCACGCGCGCGCCGACAACCGCCTCGGCCAAGGGCTCGGCCAGAGTCAGCACCTCATCGGGAACGACATGCCGATCCACGAACTTCCCACCTGTTCAGAAGAGCGCGGAGGATAATGTGCGCGCGCATAAATGGAAGCACCGAAAAGAAATTTCCGCTATGCGCGGAAGTACGCCGGCAACAAAACGCTGCGCTCTTCCGGCGACGTCGGCGCTGTCGCCGTCCCAGCACCGCGCATCGACTTGCCCCGTCGGCCGCACGGGCCGCGGACCCTCGCAGGTTATTAGAAGGAAAATTCGTGCTGACATAATAATACCTCCACTAAT
>DAIDUA010000069.1 GCA_027456965.1 Alphaproteobacteria bacterium
TCAACTTCCCCTCGAACTTTCCCGGATCTTCGTCGCGCCAGAACTCGCGCGCCACTCATTGCCGCTCCTGGGAGGATTCTCGTAGCTTGCGCCATCGCGCATATTGCTCGGCCTTAGTCTGTGCCGAGTCTTCGTGGCCATTGAGCCAAAAGTCGAACCAATCAACGAGCAATTCTTGATGGGCGAGCTGATGCAGCGGCTTCTTGATGATGTGCTGGCCTTCTCTGATGTATTGAAGCTCCACGAGCTTGGCCTGATCGCGCATCCCCGCGTACATCTCCCAGAACGACAGCAGATGCCAGGGGTCCGAAGCCTGAAACAGCACGGGCGCCGTGATCTTGTCCGTCGCAAGCCCGGGTGCTCTCTCTACCCAGGCCTGCAATCCGGCTCCGTACGGCTTTGCACCCACATACGCCTGCGCCTCGACCTTGCCGACGGGTGAGTCGACATGCGTAAAATAGCCCATCAGAGTCACGGGATCCGTATTGGCAATCTCCGCGGCGGCAAATCGATCGGGCGCACGAGTAATTGCCGTTGCCACCAACCAACCGGAATAGCTGAAGCCCGCAATGCCGACTTTCTTCGGATCGATGATTCCCTCTGCAGCGAGCTGATCAACGGCGGCCAGATAGACATCCGTGCCGTTACCCATGGCGTCGCGCCATGACTCGGTATCCGAATAGGGCTCTTGGACCTGTAACACGATCACGTCGCGTGCGGCGAGTGCACGCCCGCCATTCGCGGTATTGGAATAGCCGACACGAAAGAACCGTCTTGCATCGAAGCCATGCGTCTGTATGACAAGCGGATAGCGTCGACCCGGGACGTAGTCCGGGGGCTTTACAAGCCCCCCTTTGATCACGCGACCTTGGGGATCCTTCCATTCATAAACGCTGACCGATCCCAAACTGATGTCGGCGAGCTGTGGGTTCGGATCAAAAATCGATCGGCTCTTGCCGGTGGCGAGATCAGTCGCGACCAAGATGGGCGATTCGTTCGGGCTCTCGTGCACGGTCAATTGCAGTGCGGCTGCCGATGGACTCTTCGACGTCCTGACTTTCATCCATGATCGACCCCGGCGCTGGAGGGCCTCGGTCGTGTAATCGTAGGTATCGAAGGTCTTATAGCGCGCGACAAGTTGATCGCCGGACGCGTTCCAACGCAGGGATTCAATCAACGCCGACGACCCCGTATTGGGCTGAACGACACAGTCCACCGCATGTGATGCAAGCGTGACGAGGGCCACCGTGCATCGCGGCCCATTGCCGTGTGGGGTATTCGGAAGTTTGCCGGGTACTTCGGTTTCCGTCAGGGCAATCTGCGTTCCGTCGGCGGACCACGCCGCTCGGTAGCGGCCCGTGTGACGCCATATCGCAGGGACAATCGGCGCGTTTACCAATGCTTCCTTGGCGCCGGTCACCAGATCGATCACCTGGTACTGCAGCAATGGGTTAGCCTTCGGGTCGGCCGCCTGGTCATCAGCGGTGCCCATCGGCTCCTGGTAGCCAACGGTCGCAAGGTGCGTGGCGTCGGGCGACGGCGATAGCACCAGCGCGTCGTATCTCGTGACGATCCTCAGTACATGGTTCGTTCTTTGATCGAGCACCGGTCCAGCGCGTCCACCGTGGACTTGCCACAGCTCGAGGCTCGCGGGTTCGCTGAACGCCTCGCCATTGAAGTGGGGATAGAGCAAGGGCATCAAGGGAATACCGGTCCCTATCGTGACGTCCGAAATGCCAGGCCCAGCGGATACCCAAGCCTCCTTCGCCTGCAAATCGGCATCCGCACCGGCAAAATAGGTGATTGTGTCGCCGGATCTGACGTAGGCAATAACGTCCTGAGTGTCCGCGGTTAACGCCTTGACGTGGCGGGTTGAGAGATCGACCTGAAATATTTGCCGATTATTCCGACCGTTTCGCCCCAGAAAGGTCACGCGGCGACTGTCTTCGGACCATTGCGGCTGGAAGATCACATTCCCCGCGTCATAGATATCGAGACCGTTGAATTGTCCGTTGACCGCGGCGGATATGCGGGCAAGCGCCACGGGGGCCGGTACATTGACCTCAGGATGGGCGATGCTTCGCGTGATTGCCGCCGTCTCGAACAACCAGAGCGTCCCCTCGGTCACGCCCTCCGGCAATACACCGCGATGGGTCAGCTTGACAACATAGCGCCCATCCGGCGAGGTGACCCCGTCGTCATCGATCTCGTTGGGCTCAGATGACCGAGTCGTCCCGAAATAGGACATCTCGACCGAGTCCTTGACGGTGAAGCGTCGTTTGTCAGCGAGGCCCTCCGCGTGGTCGCTCGCCAAAACGCCCGATACTGCGAGCACCGAGCCGAGAACCCCGGCGATCTTGTCGCTGCACGTCCTCATGTCATTGCCGGCACCCACTACTTCCGTATCAACCACAACAAGATCGACAGCACGACGCTGATGATCAGCATCGTCGTGATCGGAAAGAAGAACTTGAACCCCGGCCGATCGATGACCACGTCCCCGGGCAGATGGAACAGCGGGATCCGCCGGACCCACGGCCACAACAACCCGGCAACGACCAGCACCAACCCAAGGGCAATGAGCAGTCTATTCATCGGACCTCGATAATGCGCCGTCGGCCACCCGCCGCGCCAGCGCGAAACCCCTGTCACGGCGGCTGCCTGGTGCCCTTTCGGGGATTCCGGACGCCCGTGCGATAGCCGCCGCATCGGCCGCGC
>DAIDUA010000070.1 GCA_027456965.1 Alphaproteobacteria bacterium
GTATTCACGTCGTCGTGGCGCGGATTGTAGGTGATGATGTTGATGACGCCGCCGACGGCGTTGAATCCAAACAGCGCGGCATTTGGCCCTTTGACGATCTCGATCTGACGGATTTCGCTAAGTTCGACCGGTAAAGTGCTCCAGGGAACGAAGCCGTAATAGTCCGCATAGACTTGGCGGCCGTCGATCAGCACAAGCGTCCTGGGCGCGTAGGGCTGGTCGTAGCCGCGTATAGAGACATCCGTGTCACCACTTGCCCATTGCATGATATCGATGCCGGCGACATGGCGCAGGACGCCAGGAATGTCACGTGCGCCAGACTGGCGGATTTCGTCGGCTGTGATGATGGTCATATTGGCGGGCACTTCGTCGACGCGTTGGGGAGAGCCTGTCGCAGTGGTCGTCACCGGCTCTCCGAACAACTGTTCGAGTGAACCGTAGTCCATCGACTGCGCGCGTGTCGGCAGTGTGAAAAAGGCCGCAGATGCAACAGTTGCAAGTGCGATCGGCAGGCAAGCGCGGACACGATGGCGCTCGCGGGTTCGGTGGCGGGTGTCCACAGTCATCTGCGTTTCACCATCATTGTAAATACGGAAGAGAACCGGGCACCGACGGCCGTAGCCAACGCCGTGTCGAGAACGATGTTCACACCCGAGCCAGCTTGCACCATCAGTACGCAATATCTGGCATCGAGGCAGGAGGGGTCACTAGAGATGCTCACCAGATGCTGGCGTCTGACAAAATCGGCGATCAGGCCGCCGTTTTCTCCAGCGCTTGGCATGAGATACAGCGCGTCGAAATGCCGGTTGTTCTTCGCAAGGTCATCAACAGCGACGATGGTCGCCTGAATGGTCGCGGAGCCAGGTCCCGGTATGCGGACGAGAATTCCCGCGACCCGGGCGGCTTGGTCCCGGCCATCGCGGACATCCGTGCCGTATACTACTCCGATCGAAATCGTCGAACGGTTCTGCAGAGAATCCAGAAATCCGAGCGAGCGCGTAGCGGCCTGAAGATCTGCCGGCGCAACGTCGCTGGCGCACGCTGGCTGCGTCGCGACGAGTGCCGCGCAGATTGCGGCAGCGGCAACTATCCGGACGCGGACGAGGGTTCGACCATGTTCTTGTCCAGGTAATTTGTTCGTCTCTGCCACAGCACGCTTGACCTGTTTTGGGTCGGATCGACGTGCGGCTAAAGTAGGCGAATTGTTCTTACGAACCTTTAAAGTAGGATTTTATTAAGGTTTTCGCCAAGGCTTCTGCGCCACGGTGCCGGCTGCGGAGTGGTGTCGCATCCAAGGAACGAATTGGTCTGTAAAGTGAAAACGCGCGACAAAGCGCATTATGGCGTGCCGCCTCTGAACGAGCATTTGCGCTTATCTTTGCCGACGCAACGCGATCTCAATTTTCGGCAAAGCTGCGACCATTTCGTCTTCGCGCCACAGCCACGCGGCGCCGCGCACGCCGCTGGAATCGCCGTGCTTGTTCTTCACAATGTTGGTCGGGCCTTCCGGTGTGAAGGCATAGTGCTCGACGCGCGACGGCAATTCTTTGTAGAGCGCGTCGACGTTCGACAATCCGCCGCCCAGCACGATCACGTCCGGATCCAGGATGCTCACGACAGAAGCGATAGCGCGCGCGAAGCGGTCGTAAAATGCATCGACTTCCGTCATCGCCGGCGCGTCGCCTTGGCGAGCCGCCTCGAATATCTCAGGCGCCGTAAGATGCCGGCCGGCGCGCTTTTCGTAGAGGCGGACCAGTGCGGGACCGCTGCACCAGCTTTCGATGCAGCCGCGCCTGCCGCAATAGCAGACTGGCGAGTCTTCGATCTCCTGTTTTCCTTGCGGAGCGGGCAGGGGGTTATGGCCCCATTCGCCGGCGATTCCATTGGCACCCGACAGCACGCGGCCGCCGATGCAGATGCCGCCGCCAATGCCTGTCCCGGCGATGATAGCGAACAACGTGTCGTAGCCGGCAGCTGCACCGTCGCTCGCTTCCGATAGGGCAAAGCAATTGGCGTCATTTTCAACGCGCACCGGGCGTTGGAGTGCGACCTCCAGATCCTTGTCGAGCGGATGACCGATGAGGCACGTCGAATTCGCGTTTTTGACGAGGCCTGTCTTCCGGCTGATTGTGCCGGGAATGGCAATGCCAACGCTGCCATGGCAAGACAATTTTACTTCCGCGGCGTAAACAAGATCGCGCAGCGCGCGGACGACATCAGCGTAATTGTCGCGTGGGGTCGGTACCCGGTGCCGGAGCAGCTCTTCCCCTCCGTCCCCGAGCGCCAGGATTTCCGTCTTGGTTCCACCCAAATCAATACCGAAACGCATTATTCTATTTCCCGTTCCTCGATGCGCGCTGACGGTATTCGCGACCGCCCCAGCGTCCCGGGCAAAGCGCTGCCCATAAAATGACAGCGCTATCAATTCTCCTAATTTTGGCTTTTTGACAAGACGGAACTGAAAAAACGTGGAACTTGGTTTTTTTCTGCTGCAGCTGCGAAATGGCTAGCGTATTCCCCGGGAGCGGCCCGGCGTCGGCCCAAGCTGCCAATATCAGTGGCCGCCGAACGTCTGCCTCAGCGACCCTATGCAGCAGATGATGTGATAAAGCGAACTCGCAGGTGCGGGTTCTTCGACGTAGGTCCCATCGGGCAACAGTTTGTCGCGCCATAATCCCGGCATCGGGGTGTCCAGATAGCGCCAAAGAGCCGTTGCGGCACTCAAGGCGTCGCTGAGGTACTCGTTTCGAAGGTCGTTCTGTACCGCTTCAGATAGTATGAGCGCGGCCTTGATACGCTCTGTCTGGGGCCAGAGGCGCGCTGTTGGCCGTCTCACCGTGAAGTCGTCCGACAGCTCGTCGACGGCTACGTCACGTCGGCCATCCACGCCGCGCTTTCCGGCGCGATACAGTCCGCGCGCTGCTGCGCGGGCGCGATCGTCGGTGCGCACCCGGCCCCATCGCTCAAGCAGCCAGCACCATTCGAACTGGTGGCCCGGTTCGACGCTATGCCCTTCAGGTACTGTCAACGGCTGCCATTTTTCGTCGAAGAACTCGCGTAGAAATCCTCCCGCGGGATCGATGAATTTCGCCAGACAGAGTTCGACGATTTCATCCGCCAGGCTGTCCCACACCGTGTCCGGCTCAATGTCGCGCCATGCCAGTGCTGCCTCCAGCAGATGCATATGTGGATTGGATTGATAGGGATGGTTCAGTGGCTCGGAAAACCCGCCCTGCGGATGGCGCCGCGCATGTGAAATACGATCGAAGAGGTGGCGGGCATCTTCTTTCAGGTCGGCATGGTTCGGCAGAACGCGGAAGACCCAGGCCATGGCCAGTAACGCGAAGGCCTGATCGTACAGCATCGCCGTGTCGTCGAGGACCGCACCGTCGTACGAAACCAGCGTGCCGTAGAGGCCGTCTGCCCGCCGATAGTGCCGGTTCAGATAGTCCAGGCCATGAGGTGCCGCTTCGCGCCAAGGGCCGGACCAGCCAAGTGTTCCTGCCATCGCATAGACGTAACTCTGCCGCCCTTGAACGCGCGCGCGCCGCGGAGAATTCGGCAAAGGCGATCCGTCGAGCGACAGCAGCTCGTGAAAGCCACCGTGATCGTGATCGGCACCTTGCTGCCACCAAAGCGGCAACGCGGCGTTCCGGAGCCAATAATCGAACCGGCGCGTAAGGGCCCGGAGTTGTTCTGCGTTCCCCAATTGCGCCGCACTCCATCGACAGGCCGATCCAAGCCCGTCGCTAGCATGATGCACTGGCGAACTGAAGCCGGAGAAGAGCAGGGTGGCATTTCGGCAACGCGTTGCTGGAATGCCGGCAAACGACGTTGGCACCGCCCCGCCTACGCAAGGACTTGTAAGAATATTACCACCAAAATTGGCGTTGCTGCCCCGCCTGTATTGCTTTCGATACGCATTGTATGTTGCAAAATAATCTCATTCTCATGCCAACGGAATAGTATCTAATGTTATTGTAACAAATTGAATAATATATATAATTTACGAATTTGACGATGCTTTATGTAATAAATGTGATTTTATTACAACATATTCTGACAAATGACGGCACTGTCAACAGATTATAGACAGCGCTTACCTAAGCGTCATGTAGACTGCGTTTGCTAAGCCGGTGGTGTCGACGGGAAGCCCGTGGGCACTGCCAACAACAAAACGCAGTAAGGGGACGCCTATCATGAAATCCAAGCTGAGGTTCTGTACCCATACGGCTATCGCCGCTCTCCTCTTGGGAGCCGGCGGAGCAGCCCTCGCCCAAACCGATCAAGGTGCGATGGAAACGGTTGTCGTGACAGGCTTCCGTGCATCGCTGGCCAGTGCGCTTGAGAGAAAGCAACGCTCGGACCTGATCATGGAGTCGATCACGCCCGAAGACATCGGCAAGATGCCCGACAAGGACGTTGCCGAGTCGCTGCAACGTCTGCCTGGCATTCAGATCGACCGCTCGGCCGGCGAAGGCACGCAGGTCCGCATCCGCGGTTTGTCGTATAACGTGACAACGCTCGACGGCGACATCTTCGTCACCGGCCGTGAAATGTACCAGACTGGCGAAGGCTCTGGTGCCGGCAACGGCAACGAGTATCAGAATTCACTCGAAGGCATTCCGTCCGCTCTGCTGGCGGGTGTTGACGTCTACAAGTCTCCACAAGCGAGCTTTGTGGCCGGCGCTTTGGGCGGCATCGTTAATCTGCGTGTGCGTAATGCGATTGACGGCAAGGATGGTTTGACCCTTGGCGGCAACGCTGGGATGAGCTTCAGTCAGGGCGCCAAGAATGCGACCCCCGACGGCGCGATCGTCGCGTCCTACAAGTTCAGCGAGAAGCTCGGCATTCTCGCCTCGCTCTCGTATGACGAACATGATGTCCGGGTATTCGAGGCGCAGTCCCAGAACCGCAACGGCTGGACAGTGGCGGGACCATCAACAGGTATCAATAACAACGTCGGCAAGGATTACTTCGAGCCCGAGCTGTCGTATCTGACGCACCAAACAGTTGACCGTAAACGGTTCGGCAGCTTTGTGGGCATCAATTACAATCCGATCGAATCCGTTCAGACCAGCCTGATCTGGTTCCACTCGAAACTGGATGTCGATCGTCGCGACATCACGGACAAAGTATTCATTCATTCGAACAACGAGGCCCAGGGTCTTGATCCCACGATGCCTTACACCATCGACCCGAACGGCGTCGTTCTGAGCGGCACCTTCATGACGCATAGTGCGGAAACCGCGGCCATGGTCGAGGAGGACAAGAACATCGGCGACAACATCCAAGCCGATGTGAAATACGACAACGGCGGCAAGTTCCGTATCAGCGGCAAGTTCGCCTATGGCAAAGGCACGATGCGGTCCGAGTTCGCGCAAGCCGATGTCCGGCCCAGCGGCTACGGCATCGATTCATCAAACGGCTGGTTCAACGGCAACACTGCCATCCTCCATCCAAACTACAACTATGCCAATCCGCAGGGTTGCGGCGGAAACCAGGGCGTGCCGGCCGGCGCGAAGAGCTGCGCTTTCACCTATACGAATGTTAAAGGGCTTTATCCGTCGGTCAGCTATACGACCCCGGATCTCCTGACCAATCCGGCTTACATCGTGTTCAAGTCGAATTGGGCATGGGACGTCAAGTCCAAGAACGATCAGTGGTCGGCTCGTGCGGATGCAGAATATGATGTTCTGGACAAGGTGACGGCGTCGGCCGGTCTGCGTTATACGACCAGGACGGTCGACTACGACTTCGGCCGCTATCTGCTGAATGCCTACGGCAACGGCACCTGCTCGTTCACAGGAGGCGGCTATGTTCAAGGCGGCCCCTGCCCGAACGGACAGGGCCAACTTTCCTGGGAAACCGACCAGGCACATCGCGGGCCCTGGACCTACTATCAGGATCCGAGCCTGCCGTTTGTTCCGGTTCAGACCGGAATCAGCAATCCGTCTCGTCTTGCCTTGGTGAAGGACTTCTTCCCGGCAGCCGGTATCAACCAATTGTTGACGCAAGATCCGGCCCAGATGACGAATGCGGCGGCGTGGATTCAGTCTGTCAATCCGAATGCGCCGGTGCAGCGCTTCAAGGACGTGATCAACTCCTTCAAAATTACGAGCAAGGTCTCTGAAGGCTACTTCATGTTCGATATTGGCCGTCCATCCGACGATTTCCATATCAACACGGGCGTGCGCGTCGTTCACACGCAGTTGGATATCGGCCAATACACTCTTGCGGCGAACCCGGTATATCTCAGCACGGCGACGTGGAATGGCCTGCCTAACGACGCAGGGGCCACCTACGGCGTCACGCAGCGTCAGTACACGGACATCCTGCCAAGCTTGAACGCGGTATTCGATGTCTCCGACGGACAGAAGATCCGCTTCTCGGCCGCTCGCGTCATGGCCGACCAGAACTTCTGGCAACTCGGTGCGGGGTTCTATACCAACTTCACACACTATGTCGGCACGGGGCGTTGCAACATCCACACCAGCACCAGCCTCACGCCCGGCACTCCGGGATGCGATTCCAACGGGTTCTTCTTCAATAGCGCCAGCGGCGGCAACAATCAGCTCGATCCGTATCGCGCCAACCAGTTGGATCTGACCTACGAATGGTATTTCGGCACACAAGGTTTGTTGAGCGCCGGTCTGTTCTGGAAGGGTGTGGAGAGCTTTACAACGACGTCGATCGTCTCTCAGGTCTTGATGGACGATTTCGGCGGCACGGCTGGCGGTGTTACAACCTTCACCAACGGCAGGGGCGGAAGGATCGAGGGTGTTGAAATCAACGCTCAATATGCTTGGGAGAACGGCTTCGGCATCAACGCGAACTACACCTATGCGAAGTCGTCGACGGCGAATGCCACGAGCTTCACCGATCACCTCGGCTTCCCGGGCGTGGCACAGAATGCCTACACCGCGCAGGCCTACTACGAGAATGGTCCGTTCGCGGGACGTGTGTCGTATACTTGGAAGGGCGGCGCCTTGGATCCGAACTACAGCACGTTTGCGTTTGCATCCGTTTGTGCTGTGGCGGGTTGTCCGGCTGGTGGCGTCATCAACACCAGGACCTACGGTGTATTCGATCGTTCCTATGGTCAGGTCGATGCGCAGGTCAGCTATCAGGTTCTTGAAAATCTCGGCGTCGTGCTCGAGGGTCGGAACCTGAGTGGCTCGGCGACGAGCGCCTATCTGCAGTTCAAAAACCAGCCCTTCCTCTATGATCAGGCTGGACGTAGCTATGGGCTTAGCGTCAAGTTCGACTACTAAGATCGCTTAGGACTCTGGAAGCGGGGGGGGGG
>DAIDUA010000071.1 GCA_027456965.1 Alphaproteobacteria bacterium
CCCCCCCCCCCCCCTCCGGTCGCTACGCGACCACCTCCCCCGTGAACGGGGGAGGAAACAGAACGAGAGAACGTGAACAATGCGCCCCGCCTACGCCAAGCTTATCGCCCTGCTCCGCGCCAATGCGCGCGAACCCACCGCTTCGCTGGCGCGCAAGCTGGGCTTGGCGCGCTCGACCGTGCAGGAGCGCATTGCGCGGATGGAACGCGAAGGCACCATCAAGGGCTATACGGTGAAACTGTCGGAGGAGGCCGCCGGCCATCTCAGAGCGGTGGTGATGATCTCGACCGATCCCAAACAGGCGGATCGCGTCGGCGCCGAATTGAAGAAGCTGACGGAAGTACGGTCGCTCGTCGCGGTATCCGGCGCTTCCGATCTGATCGCCACGGTGGAGGCGGAAAGTGCGGCGCGGCTCGGTGCGGCGCTCGACCGCATCGGCAAGCTCCACGGCGTGGCGCGCACGGTGTCGTCGATCGTGCTGAGCGAGAAATTTTCGCGGTAGCGGCCCAAACCACACCTGTCATGGCCCACGAATGCGGGCCATGACAACGAGGATTGCGACACCAGACGACGATATCGCGCTGCGCGTTCGCCCCCTTCGCCTCGCTAACGCTCGGCACTTCCACCGCTACGCGGGGGCAGAAAACTAAACCTTCAGCTTGAAGCCTGCCGCCTGCAGGGTGCGGCGGATTTCGGCGGCGTGTTCGGCGTCGCGCGCTTCCACCGTCATGCCGAGATCGGCGAGCTTGGCCGAGGTGTCGGTGATCATGCGGTTGTGCGAGACTTCCAGGATGTTGCCGCCCGCTTCGCCGACCAGCGCCGAGACGCGCGCCAGAACGCCGGGGCGGTCTTCGATCTCGACGATCACGGACAGGATGCGCCCTTCGCGCGACAGCTCGCGCACGATGACGTTGGACAGCAGCCGCATGTCGACATTGCCGCCGGACAACACCAGCCCGACCTTGCGGCCGCGGAACAGGTCGCGGTTGGCGATCACCGCCGCATAGGCCGAAGCGGCGGCCCCTTCCACCAGCGTCTTCTCGATCTCCAGCAGCGCCGCGATGGCGTGCTCGATGTCGCTTTCGCCGACCAGCAGGATGTCCTTCACCAGTGCGCGGATGACCGGCGTGGTCAGCGCGCCCGGCTGCTTCACCGCGATGCCTTCCGCCATGGTCTGGCCGGCGCAGGGAAGATCGACGCCCTTCACGGCGTTGTACATGGAGGGATAGGCGCGCGTCTGCACGCCGTAGATTTCGACGGCGGGATTCAGCGCCTTCGCCGCGATGGAGATGCCGGAGATCAGTCCGCCGCCGCCGATCGGCACCACCAGCACGTCGAGCCCAGGCGCATCGGCCAGCATCTCCAGCGCCACAGTGCCCTGGCCGGCCATCACCTTCACGTCGTCGTAAGGATGCAGGAAGACGAGATTCTCTTCCGTCGCGATCTGCTGCGCGCGGGTGAAGGAGTCCGACAGCGTCGCCCCGTCCAGCACCACCCGCGCGCCGAAGCCCTTGGTGTGCTTGACCTTGTTGAACGGGGTCATCAGCGGCATGACGATGGTGGCGGGAACGCCGAGCCGGCCGGCGTGATAGGCCACGCCCTGGGCGTGGTTGCCCGCGGACATGGCGACTACGCCGCGCTTGCGTTCGTCGGCCGTCAGCGACAGCAGCTTGTTGAGCGCGCCGCGATCCTTGAACGAGGCGGTGAACTGCAGATTCTCGAATTTGAGCCAGATCTCGCAGCCGGCGATTTCCGACAGGGTGCGCGACAGGCGGGTCGGCGTGCGCTCCACCGCGCCGGCGATGGTGGCGGCGGCGGCGCGGATGTCCTCGATGGCGATGGGCAATGCGGCGGGAAGGTCTGGCACGGGCGGATGAACTCCCATCGCGGGGCTGGTAGCAGCGGAGGGATTTGAACCCCCGACCAAGGGATTATGATTCCACTGCTCTACCACTGAGCTACGCTGCCGCGCCCGTGAGGCGGGGGATGTAGGAGCCCCGGCCGCGCCCTGTCAAGAAGCCGCTTGGCGCCTTATTCCGCGGCCGCCAGCGCCGGCTCGGCGGGCGCGGAATAAGGC
>DAIDUA010000072.1 GCA_027456965.1 Alphaproteobacteria bacterium
TACGAGTGCACGACGGGCTTCCAATCGAAGGACGCCGTGCACGTGGTTTTTCGCAAAAATGAGACGATCCGGCTCGGTTGCCGTTAGGCAACTCGCCCTCTATAGTCCGCCGCCCTTGGCCGAGGCCCAGGCAAATATCCCCGGCGGCCCAGCCGCCTGAAGTGTCGGAGCGTGGCGCAGCCTGGTTAGCGCACCTGTCTGGGGGACAGGGGGTCGGAGGTTCAAATCCTCTCGCTCCGACCATTAACTTCTTGATATAAAATAAAAAACTGGTGCCCTCGAAATTGGACAAACTGCATTTCTCTCCGGGGTACCATCTGGGATAACGCAGACGCACAATTTCAGCCTCTGACAGGACCGCAGGCTTCATAAACCTGTATAAATTACCCCCTGCACAGGCGTGGGGTTGATGATGGTGCCGGTCGAAGAATGCCAGCGACTCACGCGCCGTGACCGCCAAGTGTTGCGCTTGTATGACCTCTCAAGCGCCGACCTCGCCGCGATTGCCAAAGCCGGGGTGCCCGATGAATACGCCCACCTGAACGAGGAAGTGGAACACCTGAAGCGGTGAACCTTGCGGCTCCCCCTCTCGTCATTCGCTATTCCTACCTTTGGGATTCCGAACAGAGATTTTTTCGCGAATTCCCCGATCTTCGATGGGATGCTGCGGGAGGCAGAAGACCATTCTGCCTTCGATGCATTGTGCTATTGTCAGACAAAACATAGCGAGGAAGACCATGGAACACTATTCTCGTCGATCCATGCTGAAGCTCGGCGGAACGGCGATGGCGGCCAGCACGCTCGCCGGACGGATCGCGGCGCATGGCGCATCGCAGCCCGGCGCACAGGTGTTGACGCCAGCCGGCTACGGCGACGTCACGCTGCTCGACGGGCCGATGCTGGCGCAATTCCAGGCACAGCACAAAACGCTGCTGGCGATGGACGAGGACGCCCTGCTCAAGCCGTTCCGCGTGGCGGCGGGCTTGCCAGCACCGGGCGAGGACCTTGGCGGCTGGTACAACGCTTCGCCGCATTTCAATCCGCCAGCCGACATGCACGGCTTCATTCCCGGTCACAGCTTCGGCCAGTATGTGTCTGGTTTGGCACGGGCTTATGCGATCACGGGCGACCGCGCCACGGGCCAGAAGGTGCACCGTCTGGTTGCCGCCTTCGCCCCAACGATTACGACGCATTTCTATGACGGCTATCCGCTGCCGGCCTACACCTTCGACAAGATCAACATCGGATTGATCGATGCGCAGGCCTTTGCCGGCGACAGGACGGCGCTGCGGGTTCTGAACCGGGCGACCGACGCGGCTCTTCCGCATCTGCCGGAAAAAGCACTGTCGCGCCATGAAATGGCGGCGCGGCCGCATCCCAATATGGCCTACACCTGGGACGAATCCTACACGCTGCCGGAAAACCTCTATCTCGCCTGGCGACGCGGCGCGGGAGAACGCTATCGCGCCCTGGCGGCCCGTTTCCTGCTCGATCGGGAATACTTCGATCCGCTCGCCGCCGGCGAGAATGTCCTGCCCGGAAAGCATGCCTACAGCCATGTAAATGCCTTCAGTTCCGCGATGCAGGCCTATCTGGTGGAGGGCAGCGCCAAGCATCTGCGCGCCGCCAAGAACGGCTTCGATTTTGTCCTTGCGCAGAGCTTCGCCACGGGCGGCTGGGGACCCAACGAGGGCTTCGTCGTGCCGGGTTCCGGCGCGCTGGGCGACAGCCTGAACACGACGCACGCCAGTTTCGAAACGCCGTGCGGTTCTTACGGGCATTTCAAGGCGGCGCGTTATCTGATGAGCGTGACGGGCGACAGCCGCTACGGCGACAGCATGGAGCGGGTGCTCTACAACACCGTGTTGGGCGCTCTGCCCATGAAGGCGGACGGCACGGCGTTCTACTACGCCGATTACAACGTCAGCGGCTCCAAGGTCTATTTCGAATACAAGTGCCCTTGCTGCTCCGGCACGCTGGGCCAGATCGTGGCGGATTACGGGATCAGTTCCTATCTCACGGACAGGCGCGGCGTGTTCGTCAATCTCTACGCGCCGTCGGAATTGCGCTGGCAACTCAGCGGGCGGACGGTCACCTTGCGTCAGACGACCAGCTATCCGCTGGCACCGGATATCGATATCGCGGTCGGCACGGCGACGCCCGAGACGTTCTCCGTCTCGCTGCGCATTCCCGCCTGGGCGGGGCAGGGCACGACCGTGGCGGTGAACCATCGCCGTGTGGACGCACCCGTCGTCCCCGGCCGCTTCCTGGAAATCCGCCGGACCTGGCGTGACGGCGACCGGATCACGCTGGTGATGGACATGCCGGTGCGGCTCGAAGCCGTGGACGACAAGCATCCGGACTCCCTTGCCGTGATGCAGGGGCCGCTGGCGCTGTTTGCGGTCGGCGATCGCTTCCTGCCGTTCACGCGGCGGCATCTGTCCGCGATACGGCAAGCGGCGGCGCAGTCGAGCGAATGGCGCGTATCGACGTCCGACGGCGAACAGGTTTTCAAACCCTATTTCGCCGTCAACGGCGAGGCGACGCGGCTATACCAGCCCGTATCCGCCTGAAAAACTGGCCTGCCGGACGAATGTCCGGCAGGCCAACATCGATGCACCCAGGCAAGCTGGACTCACCAGAACTGGTAGTAGAACACGACACAGGCGATCACGACGATCGCGCTCAACACCACATCCATCGCGTTCCAGCTGGCGCGTGTGGCGGCCTTCTCTTCCGGCGTGGCGCCATAGAACGTGAACCTCACCGTCTTCGGGTCCGGCGCACTGGTCAGCAGGCTGATCGTGACCATCAGGACCGCCGTGACGACCAACAGGATCTGACAATAATAGAGCCAGTGGATGTCCCAGAGATCGAATATCCAGCCGAACTTGGCCTGGATCGGCGCGATCGCCGCGTTGTACTGGTCCTGCGTGATGGAGTGCTCGAAGAGCTTCTGCTTCAGGCCGTTCACGAGGGTATCGTCGTTGCGCATGTAGATGTCGGCGGCGAGGCGGGCGAAGCCTCCGACGACGCCCACCAGGAACGCCCACAGCGCCCCGGTCGCGTTTGCGCGCTTCCAGAACACGCCCAGTATGAACAGCACGGCGATGGCGGGCGAGAGGTAGCCCTGCACGCTTTGCAGATAGACATAAAGGTTCGAGTGCAGGCTCTTGATCACCAGCACCCAGCAGATGCCCATGATGACGATCGCGGTGGTGGCGATGCGGCCGACGACCACCTCGGTCTTGCCGGAAGCGTTCGGATACCATTCGCGGAAGAAGTCCATCGTGAACAGCGTGGCGGAGGCGTTGAACTTCGATCCCAGAGACGCCATCAGAGCGACGATCATGGCGCAAGCCACCAGGCCCCGGAGGCCGTGCGGTAGAATCTGCGCCACCAGCGAGGTGTAGGCGGCGTCGCCGCTGGTCTTGAAGCTGATCGCGGGATCCTTGGTCAGGGCATAGGCGACCATTCCGGGCACCAGGAAGATGAAAACAGGCGTCAGCTTGAAGAACGCGGCCAGGATGGCGCCACGCCGCGAATGGGCCTGGTTTTTGCCCGCAAGCACGCGCTGGACGATGTACTGGTCGGTGCACCAGTACCAGAAACCGATGATCGCCGAACCGGGCAGCACGGCTGCCCACGACCATTGCGGATCGTTGATGGCGCGGATGAGATGGATATTCTGGCCCGCCGCGGCAACCGTCGCATGCCAGCCGGCCATGAGATCGCCATGGCCGAGGACACGCAATCCCGCATACAGGATGCAGAGCGAACCGAAGATCAGCACCGGCGCCTGGAGCACCGAGGTGTACATGATCACGCGTAGACCGCCGAGAACAGTATAGAGCCCCGTGGTGAAGGCGAGTCCCAGGGCGATCGCCCAGAAGACGTCCATGTGGAAGCCGAAGATGTTCACGCTGTTGATGCCGAGCAGGGTACGGATGACGACGTCACCGGCATAGATCGTCACGGCCATCTTGGTCAGCACCAGACTAGCCATGGTGAGCAGACTCAGAATGTTCCGTGAACCGCGGCTGAAGCGCAGTTCGAGGAACTCCGGCATGGTGAAGACCTTCATGCGGTCATAGAGCGGTACGAAGACCCAGCCGAGGATGAGAATGAGCCAGCCCTGCATTTCCCAATGGGCCATCGCCATGCCGGACACGAAACCGGCGCCGGCCAGGCCGACGAGATGCTCGGAACCGATGTTCGACGAGAAAATGGAAGAGCCGATCTGGATCCAGCCGCTGTCCCGGCCGGAGAGGAAATAATCCGTCCCGGACTTGGCTTTCTCTTTCATCGAGTAGATGACGATTGCCACCATTGCGACGACGAAGAGCGCGACGATCAGCCAGTCCAGGTAGTTGAATACAGGTCCCTGGGTGGGCGGCGGCGCGTTGAAGAAACCGGCGATCTTATTGGCGGTAGACTGTACAACCTCGGTGTTCATAGCTGGTGCCCCTTCTCAGCCGTTCAATCCGTGGAATGCTCCAGATGTGTCCTTCCTCAAAACGCGCTTGTCGCGCGGTTCAGACTGTATGCGTTTGATCCTCGGATTGATGCGCGACATTTCGCGCGCGTATTGCGCGTTTGTCGCCGGCACCTCACCGTCGCGCCGAATGGGCGCCCGACTGGGGCGCCGGAAGTTTTCGCCGCATGCAGACCGTGGTTTTAGTCCTTGAGTACCTGGGCCGGGCGGAAACGGTTCACATAGAATATGCCCAGCACCAGCAGAACGGCGCCCCACCAGATGGCGGGATGCGTCCAGGCCAGTTCGGTCATCTGCATCGGCGGATAGAAAAGTTCCCAGACGCCGGTTCCCGTGATCAGAACGCCATAGATCAACAGCTGCAGTCCGATGAGGAACCAGATGGAGTTTACGTGTTTCGACATGTTTGATTTCTCGCTCACCAGAAGTAGAGGTTCAGTGCGACAAAGACGACCGAGATCACAACGGCCCAGAAAACCGGGCGATGCAGCAGCGGATAGTTTCCTTCGTCGGGGACGTCCGTGCAGCCCATCACCAGCCCCTTGAGTTCGCTCTCGGGCCTGGGGCGTGTCGCCAGGCTCACCGCCACGGTCACCAGGACCACGATGATGAAGCTCCACAGCGCGCGGAACATGTCGGCCGCCATCGGCTTGGCGTCCGACGACAGCGCAATGTACCGCAGCGCGCTGGGTTGCAGATCCACCCAGAAATACATCGCGATCGAACCCGCGGTGCCGGCCAGCAGTCCCCAGAAGCCGCCCGCAGCCGTGGTGCGTTTCCAGAGCATGCCGAGAATGACGGTGCCGAACAGCGGCGCGATGAAGAAGCTGAACAGCGCCTGGACGTAATCCATGATGCTGGCGAACTGCATGACGAAGTACGCAGTGCCGATGCTGACCAATATCCCGAGGACCGTGCTCCACCGGCCCATGGCGAGGTAATGGCCGTCCGAGGCGTTCGGGTTCATCATCGGTTTGTAGATGTCATGGGTCCAGACGGTGGCGAACGCCGTGACGTTGCCCGCCATGCCGGACATGAAGCCCGCGATCAGCGCGGTGATGCCAAGGCCCAGCAGGGCAGGGCCGCAATATCTCGCGAGCATCAGCGGCAGCACGTCGTTGTAGCTGTAGAGCGTCTGCCCATGAGCCGCGGCCGCCGTGACCGCGGTTTCCGAGACCAGATGCACGTTCAGCAGACCCAGACCGAGAAGGCCCGGCAGGATGACGATAATGGGCACGAACATCTTGAAGGCCGCACCGATGATCGGCGCCATTTTGGCAGAGCGCAGGTCGCGGGCAGACATGACGCGCTGCACGACGAGGAAGTCCGTCGTCCAGTAGCCCATGGAGATCACGGCCCCCAGACCGAAAACGATGCCGATCCAGTTGATGCCCATGGGGTTGTCGCTGAAATGGCCCAGCGTGCTCCACACGTGAACATAGCTGCCGGGGTTCTGCACGCCGAAGTGCGCCAGGTTCGTCATGATGTGCTGCTTGAGCCCGCTCCAACCGCCGGCCTGAACCAACCCGAGGATCGGGATCAGCAGCGAACCGAGCCAGATGAGTACGAACTGCAGCACTTCATTGAAGATGGCTGAGAGAAGGCCGGCCAGCACGACGTACACGCCCATGGTGATGGAGGATGCCCAGATGCTGAAGTTCATGTTGCAGCCGAGGACCACTTGCATGACGGCGGCCATGGCGAAAATGTTCACGCCGCTCATCAGCACAGTCATCACCGCAAAGCTGATGGCTGAAAGGCCCCGCGTGGCGGGACCGTAGCGGAGCTGAAGATAGCCGGGGACCGAGTGCGTCTTGGATGCGTAATAGAACGGCATCATCACCAGGCCGAGCAGCAGCATCGCCGGGATGGCGCCGATCCAATACCAGTGGACGGCGAGGATGCCGTACTCGTAGGCGGAGCCGGCCCAGCCGAGAAGTTCCAGCGCGCCCAGGTTGGCCGAGAGGAAGCTCAGGCCGGCGATCCACGCCGTCATCTCGCGTCCGGCCATGAAAAAGTCTTCGCCGGTTTTCGTATATTTCTTGAGATAGATACCGATACCGATGACGAAGACGAAATAGATCGCCACGATGGTCAAGTCGATCGGCGTCGCGGAGACGATCGGCTTGACCATCATGGCGCCGAGGGCATTGTGACTCATAGACTGGGTTCCCCTGCTTTATCTTTTATTTTTGTCCGTAATACGCTTTTGGTCCGTGTTTTCTCAAGAAGTGCTTGTCGAGCAGCACGGACTGCATCGGCTCGACCTTTGGATTGAGGCGCAGCGTTTCGCCGGCCAATTTCGCCACGAACTCCAGCACGACGGCATTGTGCACGGCACCGTCGACGTCCTTGCCCCAGGTGAACGGCCCGTGGCTTGCCACCAGCACAGCCGGGTGCTGCAGCGGATCGAGGTCTCTGAAGGTCTCCACGATCACCTGTCCGGTGTTCGCCTCGTAATCGGTCTTGATTTCCTCGGGCGTCATCAGCCGCGTGCAGGGCACGTTGCCGTACCAGTAATCGGCCTGGGTGGTGCCATAGGATGGAATGCCGTGCATGGCCTGGGCCCAGGCCGTGGCATGGAGACTGTGGGTGTGGACCACGCCGCCGATATTCTTGAAGGCGCGGTACAGCACCAGATGCGTCGGAGTGTCGGAACTGGGCCTGAGGCCGCCTTCGACCACCGCGCCGCCGTCCAGCGACACGACGACCATGTGTTCCGGCTTCATGCCGTCATAGGGCACGCCCGACGGCTTGATGACCACGAGACCGCGCTCGCGGTCGATGCCGCTGGCATTGCCCCATGTCTGAAGCACCAGCCCGTCCCGGACCAAATCCAGGTTGGCTTGGCAGACCTGCCGTTTCAATTCTTCAAGCATGGGCTCATTTGCGGACGCGGTTGCGGATATCGATCAGCTTTTTCATCACGTCGTAGAGGTTACCTTGCCATGCTTTGGTGCCGAAAGCATCGTGCAGCGTCCGATAGATGGAATAAAGTTCGCGGTAAACCGCATGTGGCCCGGGAGTGGGCTCGAAGATGTCCGTCTTCAGGCCCGTCATCGCTTTTTGTGCAGACGCGAAGTCGGGATGAGCGCCTGCCACGACGGCGGCGGCGATAGCCGCACCGAGGGCAGGGGTTTGTGCCGAGCGCGATATCTTCATCGGCCGGCCCGTGACGTCGGCGTAGATTTGCATGGTGAGCGGGCTTTTTTCCGCGATGCCGCCGCAATTGACGATCTGGTCGATCGTCACGCCATATTCCTCGAAGCGGTTGATGATGGTCAGCGCACCATAGGCGGTGGCCTCAATCAGGGCGCGGTAGATTTCCGCCGGCGTGGTGTAAAGGGTCTGGCCCACCAGCAGGCCGGTGAGACGCTGATCGACCAGGATCGTGCGGTTGCCGTTGTTCCAGTCCAAGGCCAGAAGGCCGGATTCCCCAGGCTGGAGTTTCGCCGCGCCAGCCGTCAGGGCCTCGTGCGATCCGCCCTCCGGCTTCACATAGCCGACGAACCATTCGAAAATATCTCCGACTGCGGACTGGCCCGCTTCGAGCCCGAAATATCCCGGCAGGACGCTGCCGTCAACGATACCGCACAGGCCGGGAACATCGGCGAGCTTCTCGCTGTCCCGTTTCACGGTGATATCGCAGGTGCTGGTGCCGATGATCTTGACTAGGGTCCCGGGCTTGATGCCCGCGCCGATGGCGCCGAGATGCGCGTCGAATGCTCCCACCGCGACGGGAATGCCCGCAGGCAGGCCGGTTTTCTTCGCCCACTCGGCCGTCAGGCCGCCGACGCTGGAGTCCACGGCGCGGACCCGCTTGGGCAAATGATCGCGCAACGCGCCGAGTTTCGGGTCGAGCCGCGAAAGGAATTCCTTGTCCGGATAGCCGCCCCAGGCTTCGTTGAACATCGCCTTGTGCCCGGACGCACAGATGCCGGCGGTGAATTTGTTCGGCGACAGCGTGCCAGTCAGCGCGGCGGGAACGAAATCGGCCAGCTCGATCCACGAATACGCCGCGTCGAACACCTCGGGAGCGGTGCGCAGGCAATGGAGAATCTTGCTGTAGAACCATTCGCTGGAATAGATGCCGCCGATCTTGGCCATGATCTGCGGACGTATTTCGAGCCCCAGCGCGGTAATCTCGGCCGCCTCCGCGAAAGACGTGTGGTCCTTCCACAGCCAGGCGAGGGCGGCGGGATTGCCGGAGAATTCGTCACGAAACGCAAGCGGCTGGCCGTCGGCGTCCACCGGCAACGGCGTGCTGCCCGTCGTGTCCACGCCGATACCAACCACCTGTTCCGGCTGGAAGCCGCTTACGGACCTGCTCGCCTCGGCGAGCGCCTGAACAATGGTGACCTCCGCGCCCTTCAGGTAGTCGGCCGGATGCTGGCGCGCGAGATTCGGATCGTGGCTGAGGACGACGCCGGCATGACCGTGTTCGTATCCCCAGATCGCAGTGGCGATTTCCCGGCCGTCGGCCGTGTCCACCAACAGCGCGCGAACTGAATTTGTCCCGTAATCGAGACCGATCGTGTATTGAGCACTCATCGCTGATGAACCTGATTTAAATCGCCCAGCCGCGGTTCAGCGCATAATAGACTTCGTTCGTGCGCAGCTCCTTCTTGAATTCCGGAACCGACGTCTTCTCGCCGATCAGCAGGAATTCAATGTCGGCCATCTCCGCAAAGTCTTCGAGCATTTCGCTGGTCACGGCCTGACTGAAAGCGACATGGTGTGCGCCGCCGGCGTAGATCCACGAAGCGCAGGCGTCTTCGAGGTTCGGGCGCGGCTTCCAGACGGCCTGCGCCACCGGCAGCTTCGGCATCGGATGCTCGGGCGAAACGACGTCCACTTCGTTGACGAGAAGGCGGAAGCGGTTGCCCATATCGATCAGCGACGCGTTCGTGGCGGGGCCCGCCGGCGTGTTGAAGACCAAGCGGGCGGGATCCATCTTGCCGCCGATGCCCAGAGGATGCACTTCCAGCGACGGCTTGCGATCCGCGATGGAGGGGCAGACCTCCAGCATATGCGCCCCGAGAACGAGCTTGCCGGCGGGGTCGAGGTGGTAGGTGTAGTCCTCCATGAAGGAGGCGCCGCCGGTCAGGCCGGCTCCCATGACCTTGACCGCCCGCAGGAGCGCGGAAGTCTTCCAGTCGCCTTCCGCGCCGAAGCCGTAGCCATCGGCCATTAGCCGCTGTACGGCCAGGCCGGGCAGTTGCTCGAGGCCGTGGAGATCCTCGAATGTGGTGGTGAAGCCTTTGAAATCCCCGTCCTTCAGGAACGTCCGCATGCCCTGTTCGATGCGGGCTGCTTCGCGGACATGTTTGTGGCGCGGCCCGCTCTTGCGCAGGTCCGAGGTCACCTCATAGGTGCTCTCGTATTCGTCGACGAGCCGGTCGACCTCCTTGTCAGAGACGGAATTGATGACATCCACCAAGTCGCCGACGCCATAGCCGTTGACAGAGTAGCCGAATTTGAACTGTGCGGCGACCTTGTCGCCTTCGGTCACCGCCACTTCGCGCATGTTGTCGCCGAAGCGAGCGAACTTCGCGCCCTGCCAGTCGTTCCAGGCTGCGGCAGCGCGTGTCCAAGCGCCGATCTTTTGCTGAACCGACTTTTCCTGCCAGTAGCCGACGACCACCTTGCGGTTCAAACGCAGCCGGCTCCAGATGAAACCGTGCTCCCGGTCGCCATGCGCCGCTTGGTTCAGGTTCATAAAATCCATGTCGATCGTCGACCACGGAATGTCGCGATTGTATTGCGTGTGCAGGTGAAGGGCCGGCTTGCGCAGCTGCTTGAGCCCGTTGATCCACATCTTCGACGGCGAGAACGTGTGGCACCAGGTGATGATGCCAATGCATTCGCGCGTATTGTTCGCGGACAACACAAGCTCGGTCACCGCCTCCGGCGTGACCAGCACAGGCTTGAATACGACACTGACGGGCACCGCCGACGCGGCATCCAGCGCCTTGGCGATTTTCTGCGAATCCGCGGCGACCTGCTTGAGCGTCTCCGGGCCATACAAATGCTGGCTGCCGGTGACAAACCAGATTTCAAGTTCCTTCATACGCTTCATGGCAGCTGTGCACTTTTTTGCTTCTGAAAGCTTGATATCACAATCCCTCGGGGCCCGCATCTCAAAAATCAGACAAATACCGAAAAATGGTCGCGGGCCGTGCCGTCCCCCGACCGCCGGCCATGCCTCCGCCCCAATCCGCGGATTATCCATTGTCCCGGCGTAATTATTTCAAGAAGCATGTCCGCGGACGAGGTCATGCGGGCGTGACGCACTATTCCGCACCGCACTACCACCATGCCGCATAGAGCGCGATCAGGATTGTGATCACGACAAGTGCGGCAAAGTTGAAGGTCTTGCTCGTGGAATAGTCGACGTCGACGACATTGATCGTCGAGCTTTGAGGCTGGGGTTTCTGCAACTGCGAGACGACAACAGCCAACCCGAGGCCGATCAGGAACACATAGGCTATGCGGTTCATGAAGGGGATGTCGGGAAAAAACACCGCGTAAATCAGGGAGACTACCGGGGAGCCGATGGCTGCCGCGAGCGCGCCGGCCTCCGTCGACCGCTTCCAAAAAATGCCGAGCAGGAACACCAGGACGACGCCGGGAGCGAAGAAGCCATTATAGTCCTGGATATACTGGAACGCCTGGTCGAAATTGCCCAGCAGCGGGTTCGCGGCGACCATTGCGATGGCCAGTGCGATGATGGCTGCCATGCGCTCGACGATCACCAGTTCCCGTTCGCTGGTCTTTCTGCGGAGGACCTTGAACACGTCGTCCGTGAAAATCGTGGCGATCGAGCTGAGCGTCGACCTCATCGAGGCGATGATCGCGGCCACAAGCGCGACGAACACCAACCCCAAAAGGCCGCTGGGCAGCAGGGTCATCAGTTTTGGATAAGCCTCGTCCGGTCGCGACAAATGGGGCACGAGAACGACGGCGGCGATGCCCGGCAATACGACAAGGAACGGAACCAGCAGTTTCAGAAACGCGGCCAGAACGACGCCATTCTGAACCTCACGGACGTTTTTCGCGGTCAGCGCGCGCTGGATGATGTATTGGTTGAAACCCCAATAGGCGAGGTTGATGATCCACATTCCACCGACGATCACGGATATGCCCGGGACATATTTATAGTAGGGGTTGTCCGGCTTCAGAATCAGGTGAAAGTGCTCCGGCGCGCGCGCCACCAAAAGGCTGAAGCCGTGAGCCAGACCGGAAATTCCGGTGCCGCCGGATATTTTCTCCAAGGCGATGCAAACGATCACCAAGCCGCCCAGAACCAGCATGCTCACTTGCACGACGTCGGCGAAGGCGGCCGCCTTCAGACCGACATACAGCGCGTAATTGCCCGCAAACAGGCCAAGCAGGATCAGGCTGATCTGCAAGGTCAGGCCGGTCACCACATGCACCGCCGTGGCGCCCAGCCACAAAATCGCGGTGAGGGCCACGAATACGTAAACTCCGATCCATAAAATTGCCATGACGAGCTGGAGATTCCTGCCGTAACGACGCCTGAGGAATTCCGGCATGGTATGAATCTGGTTCTTCAGGAAAACCGGCAAAAAATACTTCCCGACGATCAGCAATGCCGCCGCCGCCATCCATTCGTAGGAGGCGATTGCCAGTCCGAGCGCATAGGCCGACCCGGACATGCCGATAATCTGTTCCGCCGAAATGTTCGCGGCGATCAGCGAAGCGCCAACCGCCCACCAGGGCAACGACCGGCGTCCAGCGGCAGAGACTCCGCCTTCCTTCGATTGGCCGGTCTCTGCGGGCGCCGCCAATTGGGTCAGCGCGAGCACGACAGTCGCGTAGAGCACGATAACGACGATATCGAGCGGAGAAAGATGCATCTGATTGTCCCCGGCGCGGCGTCTGGGGCGCTTTATTCAGTGACTCGGACAATATTACCAGAGCCACCGGCATGTTGCAGGTGCGTCGGCCGCGCGCGAACACAGCACTTTTCGCGCCGTCAATTGGCTTTGCGCCACGCCCTGGGCTTCTTCGATCGATTCCGCACGGGCGTGTCCTGGAGGGCCAATTGGATCAGTTCGCTCATCACTTTCTGGGCGTTGACCGGATCCTTGTCAGCGATGGTTTCAAACACGCGCATATGATCGGGGACGGGGTCGCGCGGGAGCGGGCGATGCCGTTGTTTGAACATCGTCGTCGTGTTGACGGCGGCGTTGACGCCACTGGTAAGAGACATGATGTAGGGATTGTCGGTGGCCTGAAGCAGGGTCGTGTGAAAATCCTGATCGGCCTGCCGGCCAGCTTCCGTCGCCAGCGTGAAACGCGCCATCCTCTCGAGCGCCTGGCGCATCGTCTTCAGATGCGTGTCGGTACGGCGAAGAGCAGCGAGCGAGGCGGCGGCCGATTCGACAATATCCCGAAGCTCAAACAATCTGTTCAGCAATTCGAGATCGGGTTCGTTTTCGAACGCCCAAGCCAGCACGTCCGGATCGAGCATGTGCCACTTCTCTCTGGCACTTACCTTGGTGCCGACCTTCGGCTTGGACTCGACAAGACCTTTGGCAGCGAGAATGCGCACGGCCTCACGATAGGCGGTGCGCGAAACCTCCAGACGCTCGCTCGACGCGATTTCGCCCGTCAGAAGATCGCCCGGCTGGTAATTGCCAGACATGATAGCGATACCAATATCCCGTGCGATGGTTCCGTGCAGCCGAAGCACCTTGCTCGCCGGATTCGAACGTCCAAGTCGTACGAGTTTGTTCATGCTGCGAGTGTCAGGTGATTTCTTCAAGGTTACCAGTATAACCCGTAGGAATGTAAGTCCAACCCGACCTTGGCGCGGGCCGTGTACAATACCTGCCGCGGGCGAGGGCGTGTCGGCCGCGGCAAAGGGCGGGCGCGGCGAGGAAGCGCCTTCGCCCGGATTGAGCTTCGGGGGCCGCGGCCGGGGATGATGCCATTTCGCCACACGCCTCGATTTTGTGAACAGCAGGCCATCATCATCTTGTATTTGTCTGCTAAATCAAATAATTTATTTGTCTGAGTAATAAACGACACCGTCCACAAGCGATTCCACGCTGGTGAAGGACGCTGCGTAGGGAGGGAAACTATGAATTGGAAGAAGGCACTTACAGGTTCGACGTCCACGCTGGCCCTGATGGTCATGGCGAGTGCGGCGTATGGCCAGGCGGCGGATCAGCCGGCGGCGAACCAGCAGACGGTAGAAACGGTTGTCGTCACGGGGATGCGGGCCAGCTTGCGGTCCGCCGAGGACATCAAGAAGAACTCCAGCCAAATGGTCGATTCGATCGTGGCTGAAGATATCGGCAAGCTGCCGGACAACAACGTCATCGATGCCTTGCAGCATGTCACCGGCGTCCAGATCAGCCGCAACGCGGCAGAATCCGACCAGATTTTGATTCGCGGCTTGCCCGACATCGCGACGCTGCTTAACGGGCGCGAAATCTTCACCTCGACCGGCCGGTTTATTACGCTTCAGGACATCCCCGCCGAACTTCTGGCGCGCGTTGATGTGCAGAAGACGCCTGAGGCAAACGATCTCGAAGGCGGCATCGCGGGACTGATCGATGTTCGCCTGCACCGGCCGTTCGACTTTGACGGATTGGAAGTCGCCGGTACGGTTAATGCCACAGAAAGCTCGCTCTCCGGACACATCGACCCCAACGCCAGCATCTTGTTGAGCAACCGCTGGAACACGTCGATCGGCGAAATCGGCCTATTGCTCGATGTCTCCTATTCCAAGGATCACTATAAGGAAGAGATCCTGGACAATTACATCTCCAGCCAGCAGATCGGCCCGGTTGCAGGTTCGACCGGGGCCGGCGGTGCTGCCTTTGTGCCGCTGACCGAAGGCGCCCAATCGATCCCCGGCAGCCGCGAGCGCGGTGCAGTGGACTTCTCGGCGCAGTGGCGTCCGAACGCGGACACGGAAGTTTTCGCCGAGGTGTTCTACACGCGCTACCGCAACCCGAACTCGAACGATTTCTTCGTCGGGCTTCCTTGGATTTGCGCCAACCCGGCTACCGCCACGGTATTCCCGGGTACGAATGAGGTAAAAACGGTAACGGGCGGCTGCTACGACCTGACCAGCAACCAGTCTTTCCGTCCGAAGACGGATACCTACCAGGCTGCGACCGGCGTGACATGGACGGGGGACAGAACGACTCTGTCGACCGAGTTGGACTACACCGATAGCCGCTTCTACCAGACCGGCTATATTCTGGACACGGAGTATTATCCGCCGAACAACGGATACACCGCGGACTTCAACTACAAGGGTACCGGCACGCCTTACATGAACGTCACCGGCGTGAGCCTGACGGATCCGGCGAACTTCCACACCCGTCAATGGTATGACCAATGGACGAAGCAGACGGGCAATGAGGTCGATTGGCGCGGCGACATGTCGTACGACATGGACGACGCGAGCTGGATCAAATCGATCGATGCGGGCGTGCGCTATGCCAACCGTTATGCGCAGAACCGTGCCGACAACGCCGGCGGCCTCGACTGTCGTGGCGCGGCGTCTCCGTCGAGCCCAACCTTTGCGATCATGACGGCTGCGCTCGCGTCAACGGCTTGCACGACATTCCCGAGCCTGGCGTCTCTTCCTGGTTCGTCGCACGTGACGAGCGGAAGCCAGTTCGACGGCAAATTCGGCATCACCAAGTGGATGGATGCTGATCCGAACTACCTGGTCTCGCATGTCGCCCAGATGAGAACTCTGTTCGGGCAGCCGACCACGACGCCGCCCGCCGACCCGACCCAGTCGTTCGATGACCGGGAACAAAGTTACGCCGGCTATGTCAAGGCGAACTTTGCCTTTGGTCTCGGCACGCTTCCCGTGGACGGCAATATCGGCTTGCGTGTCATCGACACCCAAGCCGAAATGAGAGGCAATTCACTGGTCGTTACGACGCCGGACAATGTCCACTACTCCTTCACCTACACCGCTACAGACAGCAACAAGAGTGCCGTGGATTGGCTGCCGAGCATGAACATGAGGTTCCTGCTCCAGGACGATCTGTTCCTTCGCTTCGCCCTCAGCCGGACCGTCACGCGTCCCACCTTTGCGCAGCTTGATCCGGGCCTCAGCCTGTCGGCCTCGACGGCGACACTTCTCGGCTCGGGTACCAGTGGTAATCCCAACCTCACGCCCGAAAAATCGAACAACGCGGATTTGTCGTTGGAGTATTACTTCGGCGCGTCGAACATGCTGACCGGCGCGGTCTTCTACCGGCAGGTTGCCGGCTATATCGGGAGTTCCGTTGTCCCGGAAACGATCGGCGGCATCGTCTATCAGGTCAGCAGGCCCGCGAACTCGCCCTCCGGTCACATCGACGGCGCAGAAGTCGGTTACACACAGTTCTTCGACTTCCTGCCGGGGCTGTGGAGCGGACTTGGCCTGCAGGCGAACGGAACCTATGTCGGCGGAGCCTTCCAGAATATCTCGCATTGGTCCTACAACCTGGTGGGCATTTACGAGAAGGGTCCCGTGTCGTTCCGCGTCGCGTACAACTGGCGCTCCGGCTTCAACGAAGGCCCGGCTCCCGGCGGCGGACAGAACCCCGGGACGATTTACGCGAAGTCGCAGCCTTGGCTCGATTTGTCGGCAAGCTACAAGTACACCGACAACCTGACGTTCACCCTCGACGCCACGAATCTGCTGAACAGCGATTTCCAGGACAGTTTCGGCAACGGAGCTCTTGGCGCCGTGTATCCCCGCGATACACGCTTTTTCGACCAGACCATCTCGCTTGGTCTGCGGTACAAGTTGTAACAGGCCTCGGCCGGGGGTGATCCGGATCGTGTTTGAAAAGCGAACGCGGTCCGGACGCTTCCGGGAGGTACATCGCAGGGGTTCCTCTCCCCCCTCTGGGCGGCGGGCAGGAGACGCGGGTGCCGTGTCTTTCCCGCCGTCCGAATTTCTACTGGAGACATAACGAGGAGGTTTCGATGTCGTCTTCCGACACGCCCGCCCTGGCTCAGCAACTCCTGCAAGCGATCAGCCGCCGGAAAGCCCTGCAGGGCTCTGTAGCGGTGGGCTTGGCTGCGGCTGCGGTCCCCACTCTGACGGCCGCTTGGGCGCAGACGCCGAAGCCCATCAACGACCGGATGTCGGGCAACCTTACGCCGGCTCATGATCCAAGCATTATCCGTGCGGGCGACACCTATTACGTGTTCAGCACGACGATGAACGACAAGAAGCAGGCGCAGGTGCCGATCCGCACGTCGAAGGACCTCCTCAAGTGGGAGCTGGAAGGCTATGCATTCCCGAAGATACCGGCTTGGGCCGTGCAGAGGATACCGGATACGATCGGTGTCTGGGCGCCTGATATCAGCTATCTGAACGGCACGTTTTACCTGTACTACGCCGTTTCGAGCTTTGGCTCCAACCGCTCGGCGATCGGGCTGGCGACCAATACGACGTTGGATCCGAAGTCACCGAATTACCACTGGGACGATCGCGGCGTAGTCTTCGAGTCCTTCCCGAAGGACGATTACAACTGCATCGATCCTACACATGTCGTAGATTTGCAGGGCAACCAGTGGCTGGCGTTTGGCAGTTTCTGGAGCGGGCTCAAGATCTTTAAGCTCGATCCCAAGACCGGAAAGCCGGAGTCCGATAATCCGCATTTGTTTTCGATTGCCGAACGTCCGACGCCGGAAGGCGGTCTGGACACGATCGAGGCCAACTACATCATGGAGCGTGACGGTTACTACTACCTCTTCGCGTCCTACGATTATTGCTGCAAGGGCGTGAACAGCACCTACTACACCGCCATGGGACGCTCGAAGAGTGTCACGGGGCCCTATCTCGACGAAGAGGGTCGCTCGATGATGAATGGCTACGGTACGGTCATTCTCAAGGCGGACCAGGAAGAGAAGCAGCGCTGGCGCGGTCCCGGTCACTGCGCGATCCTGCGTGACCACGGCGGTCAGGATTACATCATCTATCACGCCTACGACAAACTGCATAACGGCGCGCCTTACCTGCGCATAGCGCCACTGGTTTGGTCGAAGGACGGATGGCCGACCGCGATCATGTAACCTCGCGCTGCAAGGGAACACGCCCCGAAACATCGATTCCACAAGACAGAACGGAGGCTTCTCATGCTCAGCCGTCGCAGCGCGTTGCAGGGATCTTTGCTTGCCGGGCTTGCGGGCGCGCTGCCTGCCGCTTCGTCGCTGGCACAGTCGCAGCCGCAGGCCCAAACGCCAAGTCCGATAAACCCGGATTTGGAAGGAGACATCTCTCCCGTTCACGATCCCAGCATCATTCGCGAAGGCGATACCTATTACGTGTTCAGCACGAATTTGGGCGGCGGTGCAGGCGCGCAAATCCCGTGGCGTTATTCAAAGGATCTGCGGAACTGGACGAAGGGCGGTTATGTCTTTTCTGGCCTGCCGGATTGGGCCGTCAAGGAGATTCCTGAAACCGGCGGGATTTGGGCGCCCGACATCTCTTATGTGAATGGGCAGTATCTCCTCTACTATGCCTGTTCGACCTTTGGAAAAAACCACTCGGTCATCGGGCTGGCGACCAACGCCACGTTGGACCCGAGCTCAGCCAATTATAAGTGGGTCGACCATGGACTGGTTTTGAAATCGGAGAGTACCGACGATTTCAACGCCATAGATCCGAATCATATCGTTGATAACCAAGGGCAGCACTGGTTGACGTTTGGAAGCTTCTGGAGCGGAATAAAGACCGTTCAGCTGGACCCGCAGACCGGCAAGCCGCCGGCCGGGAATCTGAACCTTTTTTCCCTTGCGCGACGGCCCGAGCAGAACCCGCTTCTGGACGCCATCGAGGGACCGTTCGTTTTCGAGCGTGCGGGCTTCTACTATCTCTTCGTGTCGTTCGACTTCTGCTGCCGTGGCGCCGACAGCAACTATTACACCGTGGTCGGCCGGTCACAAAAAGTCTCCGGACCTTACGGCGACCGTAACAATTACGCCATGATCGACGGCAACGGCACGGTCGTTCTCAAATCCGACGGCTATGGCCGCTGGCGCGGGCCGGGCGGGTGCTCGATTCTGCACGATCCAGGGCAAGACTATATCGTCTATCACGCCTACGATGCGCGCCGCCAAGGTACTCCCACGTTGCGGATCGCGCCGCTTGTGTGGTCGCCAGACGGTTGGCCGACGGCCATCACGTGAGAAAGTCCGCCCGTTGAAGCCTTGGCTGCCTGTCGACGATATGACGACGGCACTTGCATAACGAAAATTGACCTCGGAGAGGACCCTATGCCCAACTTGAAGCCACTTCGTCTCGTTGCGCCCGTTCTGGCGGCGTTGTTGTCGATGCCATTCGGTGCGTCGGCCCAACCGGCGCGGGCGCTTTCCGCGACCGTGACCATCCGGGCCGACCGTCCCGGTGCGGAAATCAACCCCGACATCTTCGGCCAGTTTGCCGAGCATCTGGGCCACGGCATCTACGAAGGCATCTGGGTGGGGAAGGATTCGTCGATCCCCAACACCGACGGATACAGAAACGACGTCCTGGCGGCGCTTAAGGACCTGCATGTGCCGGTCATCCGCTGGCCCGGCGGATGCTTTGCCGACGAATATCATTGGCGCGACGGCGTCGGCCCGGCGGCGCAGCGGCCGATCACGGTCAACACCAATTGGGGCGGCGTGCCGGAAACCAACGCATTCGGCACGAACGAATTCCTCGACTTCGCCGAGATGATCGGCGCCAAGGCCTACGTCAACGGAAACCTGGGCACGGGCTCGCCGGAGGAAATGGCCGACTGGCTCAAATACATGACCTCCGACCAGGACACGACGCTGACCCGTATGCGCCGCGACAACGGGCGCGATCGCCCCTGGAAGATTCCCTTCTTCGCCATCGGCAACGAGGCCTGGGGCTGCGGCGGCGACATGCGACCGGAGTACTATGCCGATCTCTTCCGTCGCTACGCCACGTTCCTGAAAGCGCCGAAGGGTGCGCGTCCGCTGATCATCGCCAGCGGCGGGCATGACGCCGACACCAGCTGGACCAAGGTCCTCATGTCGACGATCCATCAGAACATGGGTGCGATTTCGTATCACTACTACACACTCCCGTCTCCCACGCATGACTGGCAGGCGAAAGGTCCCGCCACCGGGTTCGGTGAGGATCAATGGGCCTCCACGCTCGTAAACGCCCTGAAGATCGACGATTATATCAAGCAGAACATCGCGATCATGAACAAATACGATCCGCAGAAGAAGATCGGGTTCTTCGTCGACGAATGGGGCACTTGGTACGATCCCGAACCGGGCCGCAATCCGGGCTTCCTCTATCAGCAGAACACATTGCGCGACGCCGTGGTCGCCGCGGCAACGCTCAATATCTTTGAAAAGCACGCGGCCCGCGTGCGCATGGCCAACATCGCCCAGATGGTCAACGTTCTGCAGGCGATGATTCTGACGGACGGGCCGAAGATGTTGCTGACGCCGACCTATCATGTCTTCCACATGTATATCCCGTTCCAGGGCGCGACACTGTTGCCGACGGATCTCAAGACGCCGAACTACAAGTTCGAGAAATTCTCGGTTCCCGCAGTCAGCGTATCGGCTGCGCGTACGGCCGGCGGCGCCATCGAGGTCTCCCTGGTGAACCTCCATCCCGATCGTTCGGCGCAGGTCTCCGCCACGATCAAGGGTGCGGCCCCGCGACACGTCAGCGGCACGATCCTGACGGCCTCGGCCATGGACGCCCATAACACGTTCGACGATCCGAATGCGCTGCACCCGGTGACGTTTGACGGCGCAAAAATCGTCAACGGCCGGCTAGACGTGGCGTTGCCGCCGAAATCGGTCGTGGTTCTGAGCTTGCAGTAATACCGGAAGCGGGGGGGGGGGGGGG